>CAZZED010000033.1:0-5363 GCA_964653115.1 uncultured Candidatus Saccharibacteria bacterium
CGTGAAGGTCAAAGAGGCCCGTCTGTATAAAATTATTCAAGACAAACAATCAGGAACCCATACCCTAGAATTCATAATTCCAAATTCAGGCCTCAAGGCTTTTGCCTTCACCTTCGGTTAAAATTTTTTTAGAGAGAGAAAGGCCGTCGCGATGGTTTAGATCGAAACGGCCTTGAGGTGACTCCACCCTAACGACGACCCACACTTGACCCGTAACCATGGCCGCGCCTCCTGCTTACCCTAGCCTGTTTTTCCTGAATACTCTTCCAAACGCCTTCTCGCCTCAACTGCTCATCTCTATCTGGTGGCACCCGATGGTTACCACCCCGATGCAGTTCACGGAGAAGCATCTTCTCCGTCTCGTCGAGTTCCGCCCACAAGATCGGGCCATAGAACTGTTTTAGGGTATCTTCGGTCATCATCTTTATCACCTCCTTTCGAGGGAAAGACCGATCCAACCCCACTTTAACATAGTTCAAGCTTGTGGTATAGTTCGACTTCCCAATCCAATGGCTAAAAGCGAAACAATCGTCTCCTTCGAAGAGGTCTCCTTCGAACACGGCCCCATGAAGCCGATCTTAGATGAAGTTAACTTCTCTGTCCGACGGGGGACGAAGAGCACCTTCATGGGGCAGAATGGCGCCGGCAAGTCAACGATCTTCTGGCTCATTGCCGGCACACTCAAGCCGGAGTCGGGTAAGATCAACGCTGTCTCCGGCTTAACTGTGGCGCTCTCAAGGCAAGTAATCGCGCGAGCCGAGCTTGACCTCACCGTGCGAGAATTTTTTGAAAAATGTTTTACGACCAAGATCTACGACATTGATCCCAAGATTGATGATGTGTTGGAGGTGGTCAATCTGAAGGGTCACGAGAAGCTCCACGACCGCGTCATCCGCACTTTCTCCGGCGGTCAGCAAGCGCGCCTCCTCCTCGCCTCGGCCTTGATCCAAGATCCCGATCTCCTCCTTCTTGATGAGCCGACGAATAATCTTGATCACGCGGGGATTGAGCATCTCACCCAATTCCTCGTTAATTATCAGAAAACGGTGATGGTGATCTCGCACGATGCCGACTTCTTAAACAGCTTCACCGACTGCGTCTTTTACCTCGACGTCCACACGCGCAAGGTTGAGCAATATTCAGGCAACTATTTTCAAGTGGTGAAGGAGATTGGAGAGCGCGTCTTGAAGGAAGAACGCTTGAACGCGCAACTCGAGAAGCGGATTCAGGAGAATAAAGACAAGGCCAACTTCTTCGCCCACAAGGGGGGCAAGATGCGTCTCGTCGCCAAGCGTCGACGCGAAGAGGCGGAAGAAATGGAGGAAGCGAAGGTGGAAGTCAGGCAGGAAGATAAGACAATCCGTCCCTTCCTGATCTCGGCGCAAGAGGAACTCACTGGTGATGTTCTCACTATTTCTTCTTATCGAATCGTGAATCCCAAGAATCATAAACCGGTAACCAAATCGGTCTCGATCAAGTTACGGAAAGGGCAACATCTCTTGCTTTGCGGGCCGAACGGGATTGGCAAGTCTACCTTGCTCGAATCAATCGCGAAGGGGGAGTCAACGGGGAGTGTGATTAACGAAGCGGTGAAGGTGGGTTATTATCGCCAAGACTTCTCCACTCTCGATTTCAACCAGACGGTTCGAGAAGCGCTTTTCGCGGTGATGGCGCAGCCGGATGAAGAGCGGATGCGGAGTGTCGCCGCCGGCTTCCTCATCACCGGCAATATTATCGACACCAAGATTGGTAGTTTATCTGAAGGGCAGAAGGGGCTCGTCGCCTTTGCTCGGCTGGTGCTCGAGCGACCGGGACTTCTCATTCTCGACGAGCCAACGAATCACATCAACTTCCGCCACCTTCCCGAAATTGCGAAGGCTCTCGATGCTTACCAAGGCGCGATGGTCTTGGTCTCGCACGTGCCCGAATTCGTCAAGCAAATTCGGATTGATGAAGTTTTAGATTTAGAAAAATAAAGATGGAAGCGGTCGTGGCTAAAGTCTGGGATGTGGTGGTGGTGGGTGGCGGTCCGGCGGGGATGATGACGGCGAGTCAAGCGGCCGCTCGCGGGCGCGCCGTTTTACTTCTAGAGAAGAATGAGAAGCTGGGAAAAAAGTTACTGATCACCGGTGGCGGACGATGCAATATTACCAACAATAAACCTGAAGTCCGCGATGTTCTCGCCCAGTATAAAGGGCAAGGCAAATTCTTATTTTCAGCTTTCTCGCAATTTGCAGTTAAGGAAGCGATCGAATTTTTCGTGGGGCGTGGTTTGGAGTTTAAAGAGGAGAATGAGGGTCGGATGTTCCCTAAAACAGAGAAGGCCGAGTCGGTGTGGAAAGTTTTAGTGCAAGCGTTGAGAGATGGTGGAGTGACAGTGAAGGCAAAAAGCGAGGTGGCAAAGATTGAGAAAGATAAAGGAATAGATTTTTTTAGAATCACACTCAAAAACGGGGAAGAAATAAGGTCGCAAGCTTGCGTGGTGGCGACTGGCGGGACGTCGCACCCCGAGACGGGCTCAACCGGTGAAGGCTTCAAGTGGCTAAAGCAGTTGGGTCACACAGTGATCGAGAACAACTTTGCGCTTGTACCGATTGCCCTCACCGACGCGTGGGTAAAGAAATTAGGTGGCGTGTCTTTGCGAGATATTAAATTGACAGTCTTGGCTGATGGAAAGAAACAAAGCGCTCATTTGGGCAAACTGCTTTTCACTCACTTCGGCGTCAGTGGTCCAACGATTCTTAATTTAAGTAAAGAAGTGGGCGATCTTCTCACTCACAGTCGAGTCATTATTCTTCTCGACCTTTTCCCCAAGTTGGATGCTGGGGCTCTACGAGAGAAGTTACAGAATTTGCTAACGACTGAATCGAATAAGAAAATTAAGAACGTTCTCGGAGCCCTTGTCCCGAAGGCGTTGGTGAAGCCGATGCTCGAGCTCACCGAGATTGATGGCGAGACAGCAAATCATAGTGTGCGTCGCGATGAACGTTTGAAACTCGTCCAGATTCTTAAGGCCGTACCACTCAATGTGAAGGGTCTCTTAGGCGCGAATAAGGCCGTGATCTCGGCCGGTGGCGTGAAGCTTGAAGAAATTAATTTTAAAACAATGGAATCGCGTCTCGTGCCTGGGCTCTACCTCATTGGCGACGTTTTAAACATCGATCGCCCCTCCGGTGGCTACAGTCTCCAGCTCTGCTGGACCACCGGCTTCGTGGCCGGAGCGAATGCCTAGTTTTCACAAATAAGCTAGAAAATGCTAAGGTAGAAGAGATAATCTATGTCTAGTAAAATAGAAAGTTACATCTCTGAAATTCAATCACTGTTAAAAACTGGTGATGCTAATGAGCATGCTTATCGTCCAGCATTTGCAAAATTAATCGAATCATTAGTCCCAGAGATCAAGGCGATCAATGAACCAGCTTATACTGGTGGCAATGCGCCTGACTTCTTGTTTAAGAAAGGTGATAATCCGATTGCTTACGCTGAATGTAAAGATATCACAATTGACCTCAATGATCCTGTGGTGCAAAAACAAGCCAAGCGCTACGTCGATGCTTTTGGCAAAATTTTGCTAACTAATTATATATCTTTTCATATTCTTAATGAAAGTGGCGAGGTTGTATCAGTTGCGATTGCTGAAAAAGAAGGCACTACAGTTAAGGCGCTATCAGAAAATTTTGATCGGCTAGCTAATTTAATAGTTGATTATATTACACCGTCGCACCGGACTATACGATCGGCTAAAAAGTTGGCGGAAATAATGGCTAGTAAGGCAAGATTACTTAGAGATAACTCACTGGCCGCCTTGGAAGAGAATGAAAACTCGGACATTCAAGGGCAGTATAAAGCTTTTAAAGAAGTGTTGATTCATGATTTGTCTAAGAAAGAGTTTGCCGACATGTACGCTCAAACTCTGGTATATGGCTTATTCGTCGCTAGATATTTTGACAATAGTTTGAAAAATTTTTCTCGTCACGAAGCTCACGATTTACTCCCACCAGCCAATCTGCTATTGAAAAAGTTTTTTGGTCACATCGCTGGTGCCGATTTTGACCCCAAGATTGCCTGGATGGTCGATAGCCTGATCGAGGCTTACAAGAGCACAGATGTTAAAGATTTGATGCACAAAGAATTTGAGCAGAAACAGAAAGATCCAGTACTACACTTCTACGAAACCTTTCTTTCCGAGTATGACGAAGGATTAAGAAAAAGCCGAGGAGTTTATTACACGCCAGATTCAGTGGCTTCGTTTATTGTGCGTTCAGTCGATGAGATTTTGAAAAGAGATTTTAATTTACCAAAAGGATTAGCCGACACCACTCAAATCGAGCACGAATTTAAAGTTCAACAAGGTGATGGTCGGACCAAGGATGGTTTAAAGAAAGACGTGAGATTAATTCCAAAGGTTCAAATTTTAGATCCCGCCACTGGCACGGGGACTTTCTTAAACGAAGTTATTCACGAGATTTATAAAACTTTTAAGGGCCAAGAAGGCCAATGGCCTGGTTACGTCAAAGACCACCTATTACCAAGGCTTCATGGCTTTGAATTAATGATGGCGAGTTACACTATGGCTCACTTGAAGCTCGGTGTGACCTTAAGGGAGTTAGGTTTTGACCAAAAAGATGAACGTCTTTCGGTGTGGCTGACTAACTCACTCGAGCAATCGGTACACGAAGTACCAAACCTGTTTATGAGTCAGTGGTTAACCGATGAATCTAATCAGGCATCCAAAATCAAAGCTGATTTACCAATTATGGTGGTGCTCGGTAATCCGCCGTATAGTTCCAGTTCGTCGAATAAGGGTGGATGGATAACTGGATTGGTTGATGTTTATAAAAATGGACTCGATGAACAAAATTATAACTCTCTATCAGATGATTATGTTAAGTTTATTCGCTACGCCGAACATTTTATTGAAAAGAATGGCAGTGGAGTAGTGGCGATGATCACCAACAACTCTTTTATTGATGGGATAACTCATCGCCAAATGCGCAAACATTTGCTTGAGACTTTTGATGTTATTTATATTTTAGATTTGCACGGTAGTACCGCCAGAGGAGAAACTTCCGGTGGTAAGGATGAGAATGTCTTTGCTATTCAGCAGGGTGTTTCCATATCGATTTGTGTCCGCAAAGAAGGTGAAAAATCTGCTTTAGGCAACGTATATCATGCGGAGTTTTTTGGAAAGAAAGAATATAAATACGAAAAGCTTGATTCTTCATCTGTAGAAAATATTAAATGGAAAAAACTAAAGTACCAAGAACCGTATTATTTCTTTATACCGAAAGATTTTAGTTTGGGGGGTGAATATGAACAGGGTTTTAAGCTTGGGGATTTATTTATAGAATATGGCAGTGGTA
>CAZZED010000034.1:0-1986 GCA_964653115.1 uncultured Candidatus Saccharibacteria bacterium
TCTTATTAGTCTTGGTCTAAATTTATTAAATCCTCATCCGTTGTCTAATTCATCGGTTGATGCAAAACAGCAGTCAATCCCATGACCATTTTTCAACAAATTACGATTAAAATAATTAGAGAGCAGGAGCTGATTATCGGCCCCGTGGCCTGGAGTGAGGCACGGAAGGTGACGGGTTTAATCATCGTGGACCAAAAAAAATATGAAATAACGCTTGAAGATGCCGGCAAAGAACCGAGCATCATTGACCAGCTCGTCGCGCGGTATGAACGACTCTTCGGCCGAGCCTCGCATGAAGTCTGTCGCGAAGCTGTCTCCGGCATCATCGTCAATCTCAAACCAGAAGAAGTGCCGACGAGTTTAAGGTAGAATAAGAATAGTTAAAAGTAGTGTGATATAAAAATGCCTAAAAAATTCACCGATGAAGAATACGCAAAAATTCTCCCTAAAAAACAAGTTGGAACAGCAGTTTTGCTTTTTAACACCAAGGGAGAATTACTTATTCTAAAGCCAGATTACAAAGATGGTTGGCTTGTCCCTGGCGGAGCCACTGATGATAATGAATCACCTCTCCACTCGGCAATTCGAGAGACAAGAGAAGAAATCGGGCTCGATATTCCAGAGCTACAATTAGTAGGTATATATTACGGAGTCAAGAAAGGAGTCTTCACTGATTCACTCAAATTTATTTTTTCCGGTGGCACGCTGACTGATAACCAAATAGCGAAAATTAAATTACAGACGGAAGAGCTTGAAGAATATAAATTTATCTCTCCCGATGAGGCAATTCCGCTCCTGTCTTCAAGTTTACAAAAAAGCATCCCCAAATGTTTGGAAGCGATAAAAAGTAAGACAGTGGTGTATATAGAGTAGCCATGGTTTAGATGGTATCATTCAAACTCCAAAAATTGTCTTTAATTCCATCTTCCTCTATAATATCCCCATATGGCGGAGGAAAATCAAAATAATATTGAAGGTGATCTGCAGGGGATCAACGAACAGCTCTACAAGCAGAACTTGGAATTGGCGGTACGCAACAAGATTCTCTCGCTCTTGCGGGAACTCTATCAGATCAGCATCTTAACCCTCGAGCCGACCCAACTGGCCGAGAAGGTCTCGGCTCTGGTGAAGAAGGCGGTGGAATTAGAGCTCGTGGCCATCTACGCCTACTCTCTACCGGAAGACAACCTGAAGCCACTGGCCTGCGCCAAATCGGATAAATTAGAGGAGATTCTGAAGCGAAGCCTCGGACGAGAACTTATTGCCTCGCCGATTGAGAAGGTTTCGGTCCACCCCGATTTTCAAAAAGTTTTGAGTCGTGAGACGGTGGTGGTCTCTGGGTTGATGAATCTATGTGAGGGAGTGGAGGCGTCGAAGCTGGAAGAGATTAAGAGTGCGGGGCACATTCAGTCTTCGGTCGCCTTCCCCTTAATGATTGAAGATCGAGTGCTTGCCGTTCTAGTCATTAGTCTGAATCGGCCGTATGAAGAGATTAGTCAGTTCGAGAAGGAGTCAATTGTGAACATTGTGAATGTGATTGCCGTCGCTCTCGATCGGGCGACCTTGGACCAGCAACTTAAATTGGCGAATAACAAACTTTGGGTGACGAATGAAAAGTTGAAGGAGCTTGATCGGATGAAGACGGAATTCGTGTCGATGGCGACGCATCAGCTAAGGTCGCCACTCACGGCGATTAAGGGTTACTCCTCGATGATCCTCGAGAACTCTTTCGGGCCGGTGGAGGAGAAGGCGCGGGGAGCAGTGGATGTCATTTTTCAATCGAGCGAGAAGTTGGTCAAAGTGATTGAGGATTTCTTGAACATCACGCGGATTGAGCTGGGGAAAATGAAGTACGAGCTGGGCGTGGTGGACATGCGGCAACTGGTGCAGACGGCCGAGAAGGAGTTACGCCATCAGATTGAGAGCAAGGGCTTGGCACTCAAGCTGGATATCCCGGAAGGATTAGATTTTAAGGTCACGGCTGAC
>CAZZED010000035.1:0-5128 GCA_964653115.1 uncultured Candidatus Saccharibacteria bacterium
TTTTGCTCTAGCAGTCATTTACTTCCTTCTTGGCGTGCTCAAATACATTCAATCATCCGAGAGCGAAGAGAAGCGCAAAGAAGGACGAGACATGATGGTCTATGGCGTCGTTGCTCTCTTTGTGATCAGCGCTCTGTGGGGGTTAGTGGCTGTATTGCAAAACACTTTCAAACTAGATAACACCCCTATTAAACCACCCTCAACCGCTCCCGGTTATTTCATTGATGACCGAGAGGGATAGTTTTATCCACCCCCTGCCTTGGTAACTTGTGGCGGGTATGCTCTAATGTAATGGTCGTTCCCGCCCGACAGACGTCGTTCGGGCAGGAGTTTAATAAAAGTTTATTAATTTATCTGAAATTATAATGTCAAAATTGTTTAAGCAATCAATGTTCGTGGTGGGAGTAGCTCTCTTGCCAGCTTTAGCTTTTGCCCAGGAGGCTACCAGTATTCTCGAAAAGGTTCAAAGTATCCTCAACCTTGTTGTCCCGATTGTGATGACTCTAGCTCTCCTCTATTTCTTCTGGGGTTTGGCGAATTACATTCTTGGGGCCGGTGATGAAGAGAAACGTAAAGCGGGAAGAGATATGATGATTTGGGGAGTTATCGCCCTCTTCGTTATGGCTTCTGTTTGGGGTTTGGTGGAGGTCCTAAATAATACTTTTCTTGGAGGTCGGAATTTCGGACCACCAATTGATTCTGGAAGTTTAATTCCTCAATAAATTTCGTTGATGGCATCCATTCCGCTACTTGATAGTATCAGTACCAAGATCATTGATCCGATCATCACGCTCCTCTTTGCCGCCGCGACGGTTTACTTCCTCTACGGCGTGCTCCAGATGATCCAGAACTCGGGCAATGAAGAGGCGCGGAAGGAAGGGCAACAGCACGTGCTCTGGGGGGTGATTGGGATGTTCATTATGGTCTCCTTCTACGGCATCATGCATCTGATCTGCAATACCATCAGCGCCAGTTGTTGAACACCGAGCCCGCCCGCCTGCCTGCCGGGCGGGGCAGGTGTCGCACATTTTGTGACAAAAAAAGAGGACCGGTGAGCGAAATTAATCGCCCCCGGTCCTTTTGGTCCACCTTGATCTTCTACTTTTGACGAAGGATCATTGTGAAATTGGCTCCACCAGAACCTTGGTCCTTGCAGAACCCAGACCAGAGTGTGTCAGAGATCCTGCCTAACCCCCAAGTTCCACCAACTTCAGTCCGCGCCGAAGTAGTGTACCAGGTTCCCTCTCGTTGGTGGGTTTGGTCCCAGACAAGAACTGCCCCCGCTTCACCCTTCTCATCTTGAGTTTCAATTAGAAGGGAGTTGCTCACCATATTCATGTGAGTCACCGGACTGCATAACTTCCTAACGGATGGGTTGTACCCTGGATTGGAAGCATGCTTTTCCCAGCACAACTCCCACTCACCAGATGTCCCCGCACCACTTCCGGTGGGGGATGGCCACCAACTGTAGGTCAGGAAGCCGAGAGCTGTCACGAGAGCGAGGGTCACTAAGCTATTCAAGAATTCCGAGAAGCCCTTCTCTCTGGTGGCGAGAAACACTATTGCCAAGATGATCAAGTAGGCAAGAATGGCGATTGGCGTGACCAACAACCCCCGCTTCTCGATTGGGATTAAGGTCAGACCGTAAATAATGGCCCCAACCATCATCGCTAATCCCGAATACTTGGCGATGGTGGGCCAAATCTTCTCACCTTCAGCCGGTTTGAACAGTTTGGCAACCCAACCCTTGACTTCCCCGGCTTTTTCCCTTGCTCCTCCCTTTAAAATCCCATTGATTGTGGCGGCAATAACCACTATGACGATAATCCAAATTATTGGATGTATCTTTGGACCGCCTAAGACTTTTTCTTCCAACGCCACCTTCGTGATCTCGAGCGCCGGAGTTGCTCCAATTGTGTGGGTCGATGACGACATGACTAGCTTCATGCCGCACAAGAGAACGACCACCATCCAGAAACTAGACCGTAGGAGTCGGCGCTTCATCGGTTTCTCCTTTCATTTCAGTTGGGATGACGACTGGCACTGCAATCGTTGGCGCCGGAGCCGTCTTCACTTTCTTCGCCGTCCGCTTCTTCGGCTTTGGTTCGACCGGAGGAGCTATTGCCATCGTTGTGAACAAAGCGATCAATTGATCGAATTTGCCCAACAACGCCTCCAACTTTCCATGCAGAGTTTTGCTGTCTTTGTTGGCCTTGGAAAACTCCCAAAACAGACCACCAACCGCGCCGATCATAACCAGCAAAGTCAAAACATCAGTAATAACTGTCATCGCCGTGTCCTCTCTAAGTAAAGGAATTTCTCGTTTTTGCTGTCAAAGAACCAATCTCTGACTTCTGGTGGCTATTATATCATATCAATTATTTTTGTCAAGAAAAACCGCCCAACACATGGTTGGGCGGTAAGAATCTTTGAACCCTAGGAGGAAGTGACCGGTTTGACCTTTTCTGGCGATTCCAGTAGATGCTTACCGGTGATTATACCACCTAAAATACCGGCTACGGGGTTTGAGCTGTCCACTAGAACAATTTTGTCGTCTTTCTTCCCGATTGATGCCTTGAATGCTTCAAGTTGTTCCAGCATCAACAGCATATTCCCACCAGGCGTGCCGGCGTGTGCCGTGAGAGCTTCCATTCGATTCTTCTCGCCGCGCCCCTTTTTGGCATTTGCTTGGGCTTCTGCTTCGGCCATGGGCACCTCCTGCATCGCGCTGTTGTAAGCACGACTGAAAACCAGCGGTTTGAGTTGGAAGAGGACAATCTCAACTCCTCGCCGGCAATGAATGGTTTCTCCTTGGGGATGGCCGATTTGATCGAATATTACGCTCTCTCCATCTTTGCCATTTTTCAGATCTTCTGGATTGCCAGCCCAATTGAGATCCACCTGCTTGCCGACTTCATGACCCACCTGTGTCCTAATCTTCCTGAGGATATGGTGTCCCAATAGATCTTGGTTGATTTGAGCTCGATCTGCGGTTCCCTTGAGTAAGGCGCCGGTCATTTCAGTGACCACGATATCGGAGAGCAACTTGGTGGCATTTTCGAAAGTCTCATAGGTACGCAAGAAATTTGCCATCCCACGTACTCGCCACTGCATTACTCCAGACACTTCAGCCGTCACCCGTTCCCTTACTGGATCTTTTGCTTCTCCCTCCGTTGGTTTCTTGGGCGTTAGCAAATCTGGAATTCCGTCAAACTGATCAGTTTCGATCAAGGGGTCTAACGCAGGGTCCTCTTTATTAAAAAGGACTCTGATTGGTTGAACCCATGATAAAACTCTCTCCTCCACCTTTTCCTTACCACCCTCTCTGACCTTGACCGTTTTTTTCGGTGGATCGATGGGTGTTTTACCGTCTCGGGCGATGCCCAAAGGCAATTCCTTGTCATCCGGATCTTTGTGGCGCCAAATTTGCTCTGGCTCACCTGGCGATTCAATTTGCTGGAGTTCAACCGGCACCAATTCCAATTGGAAAAGCCAAGGTGGCGCGAAGGTTAAAGATAGAGGCTCGATCTCTGCCGAAATAGGCATTTTTCCCAAGAGCATTTTCAACGCCCGCTCGCTTTTGCCGGTGCCGGTTATTCCTGCTTTGGTATAACCAGCTACCACCGCGATCCAGAGCCAACCCCATGGGATTGCGACATTGGCGATCGGTTCTCGATTGCCCCACAACATGATCAGAATGACAGCAAACAGCAGATAGAGAACGCCGACGATAATCAGGAAACCCTTTCTTTCTTTGATCCATCTCCAAACTTTCTTCACGTCGTCTTTCTTCATGGTATCTCTCCTTCCGCCTGCTGGCGGATCAAGTGTCAAAGATCGCTCAACCGCAACGTGCGATTGGAACTGTGGGGATTATACCATATCACTAGAAAAATGCAAGGTTTGTGCCGGAGAGAGGATTTGAACCTCCACGGGCTTACGCCCATCAGCTCCTAAGGCTGACGTGTCTGCCAGTTCCACCACCCCGGCTTAATTTTTTATCTTAACACAAAATTATTAACTATCTAATTTCTTCCCCCCTTCTCTTTTTATGTATTTCCCGAATCTCTTAGCAAATAGACGATCGTCTAAATTGTAAGATGTCGTAAATATGGAGATAAAATGTAGACAGCAGAGAGCTTTTCGTCTATCCTTTTATTCATTACCGCCCGTAGCTCAGCTAGTAGAGCAGCTGCCTCTTAAGCAGACGGTCGGGGGTGCAAATCCCTCCGGGCGGACCAACTTACTTTAAACTTTCCACTTTTAACTTTACGCTTCCAAGTGCCCGAGGTGGGAGTCGGCGACAACTCTCGTCCGCCAGCGGACTCGGTCGCAGCCCCAGCTCGCAGTTTCGCTCGCTAGCGAAACATTGCTCCGCTTTTCGACTCCACCACGATCGGCTGCAGGGCCGATCTTCGGTCTTGCTCCACTTCGTTTCGCAATGCCCGAGGTGGGAGTCGAACCCACATCCCTTGCGAGACACGATTTTAAGTCGTGCGCGTATACCAATTCCGCCACTCGGGCTTGAAGGCCTAGGCCGGACTCGAACCGGCGCGTAACTGTTTTGCAGACAGTCGCGTTACCCCTTCGCCACTAGGCCAATGATTCAATTATATCAAGCTCTCGGTCGGGCATCGAGGGCGAAGTCGACGTGAGTGAGTGAATTCCCACGCAGACGCTCATCGAGATAGTCGCGGAGCTCACTCCGGATTGCTCGGGCACTGGCGAGAGCTTTGGCTTCAATCTCGGTCGGGAAGACCGTGAGGAAGATGGTGGCCGATCGTCCGGTGCGGTCAAGTCGCGCGCCGGTCACCGTCGCTAGACCTTCTCCCGGGTGGCGAGCGAGGAATTCGGCCGCCAGTCGAGCGACGGATTCGGTCAGGCGTTCGGTGTGGTGCAGCCGCATAGAGTTAGCCTAGCTTAACGCTTGGTCCTAGTAAAGATGGTGATGGTGTCACCCGGCGCGATGGCGATCTTCGACTCAACTAAGGCCCCGAACTGCTCGCCGACCTCGGCTCGCTTGACCGAGAGCTTCTGTTGCTTGAGTTCCACAATTTCACCCTCACCAAGTGGCGTCCCACGGCGGACGATTCGGATCGGGTGTCGGTCGACGGCATAACCCGAGGTC
>CAZZED010000036.1:0-2888 GCA_964653115.1 uncultured Candidatus Saccharibacteria bacterium
GCCGGATGGCGAGTCCCCGACCGTCATCAGCCGGGATATTTTGAAGATTTGGATCACGGGATGACATCCGACCGGTCGTTGACCCGGCTTGCTCAAGTCGAGTGTGGAGCGCGCCGTCGGCGCCGACGAGTTCTGGTAGCGCATCCACATAAGTTGAGAGCAGTTTTTGCAATTCGCGATAAGCCAGAATGTCGGGGATCACCGGGTGAACCTCGCGGAGCTTCTCTAATTCCGATTCGCGCGTCGAGCGGGCGCCACCAGCGGTCTTCCGAAGCCCCTTCACTGTGAGCTTTAATTTATCAAAAAGAATCTCCCCTAGCTGTTTCGGCGAATTGAGATTGAAGGTTTGCCCCACACTGCCAAAAATCTTTTTTTCGAGAGCGGTGAGTTCGGTGTGATACTTGGTTGCCAACTCGTTCAAGTACTTCGTGTTGAGGGTAATACCGCGCGCGCGCGCGGTGGCGAGAATCGGGATCAGGGGCTGTTCAAGCTTCTCATAAACTCCTAACAAGTTGGCCACAGTAAGATCAGCTTCTAACTTTTTCTTCGCCAGCTCAAGTGTCGCCGCCCCAGACGGCTGGAGAATATCCTCAAGTGTCGGTGATGTCAGATCAGAATTCAAGAGCCAAAGCATAATTCCTGTCTCCGTAAATAAGGTCTCATTAAATTCTACTACTATTTCTTTCTCTTCTTTTTTACCTAATTTTTCCTCCTTCTTCTCCGGCGCTTCTCCTAAGCCGACCAAGCGTGAGACCAGTGAGCGAAAACCTAATTCCGTAAACAACTTCTCCACCAACTTCTTATCCAACCCCGTCAACCAAAGATTAGTTGATAATTTAAAATCAACCGGCGCATCGAGACGAATCGTGGCGAGCGACTTGGAGAAGAGCGCTTCTTCCTCGCCGTCGCGGAGAAGCCCGATGATCCGATCAGATAAACCGGTTTTCTTCACCCGCTCTGGATCAGTCTTCATGGCCTCATATAAATTTTCGATGGAATTAAACGCCTTGATGATAATCGTAGCTGTTTTTTCCCCAATTCCGGTAATTCCAATAATATTATCTGACGGATCGCCACGAAGCCCCTTCCAATCTGGAATATATTTGGGCAAGAATTCGAAGCGCGCCACCACCGCCTCTTCGTCATAGAGAATTGTATCCTGAATCCCTTTTTTCAAAGTGTAAACAAGTACTCGCTTATCATCGACGAGTTGCAGTGTGTCGAGGTCCCCCGAGGCAATCACCACTCGCACCTCTCTCTTCGCCCTGGCCGCGATTGTGCCAATGACATCATCAGCCTCGAAGCCCCCCGCTTCGTAAATGGGAATATTAAAGGCGGTAAACATGTCGCGCGAGCGCTCGATCTGCGAGACCAAGGCCGAGTCAATCGGCTTCCGCCCCGCCTTATAACCGTCGTAAGCGGCCTTGCGGAAGGTGGTCTCGGGCAGATCGTAGCAGGCGACGAGATAATCTGGTTTGAGATCCTTAATAATTTTCATCAGCATCGAAGCCAGACCATAGAGCCCGCCGGTTGGCTCACCCTTACTCGAAGTGAAGTCTGGCAACGCATGATAAGCCCGATGGAGAATCGCGTGAACGTCGAGGAGAACGAGAGTTTTAGTTTCAGTTTTAATCATAACTAATTTTTCGCGTCACCTCATCAATGAATTTGAAATTTATAGAAACCAGATCGGTTGGCAAAATTTTCAGCACCCGTTCCGGCCACTCGATTAGAATTAAATTACTTGGGTTGGTCATGATTTCTCGCCAATTTAATTTCTCTAACTCTTCGGCGCTATCTAATCTATAGGCATCAACATGCACCAGATTCCCCCATGGCAAGGGTCGCCCTTGCCATTTTTTTGGCAAGATATAACTTTTCATAATCACAAACGTGGGACTAGTCACCCGCTCTTTGATGCCCAAGATTTCCGCTACGGCTTGGGTAAAAGTTGTTTTACCCGAACCTAAATCGCCATGCAACCCCACAATTGTAGCCAGATTCTTTTTCCCCAGACTACTAATTTTAACCAAGAAAGCTTGGGCCACGGCCTTCGTCTCCGCCAAACTTTTGCTCCAAATTTCCATTGACTCATCTTAGCATAAGGTGATAGATGTAGAGACAGAAAGGAAGTGGAAAATGACGAGAATGAAAGAGTTTTGGTCGGGGTTGAGGGAATTACCAGGCCAAGGTTGGTTAGCAAGAATTGATAGTGGAGTGATTAGTTTATGGCAACTAAACGGAGTGGACGACAAAGAACTCGCTGGGCCATTTAACCCAGTCGATGCCGTAGCTATCGCCCAAATGCGAAGGATTAATTTGTCTCCTCAAGAAGCGACTCGAATTATCGTCGCTTCGCTCGGCAGGCTTTACCCTCGCACTTATCTGAAAATTCTTCGCGCCCTTCATTTGCCTCGGCAAAACACATAATCAATCTCCCCCACCCCCCACTCCGACTTTCTGTCGGAGTGTTTTTTACCCTAAAATTCTTTAGCGAATGGAGTTAATTTCCAAAATTGGACGCGTCTAATTTTGCTTGAGTGAGACCGCTTCGTTTAAATTAAAGAGGGCTTCTTTTCGATTGAGGCCGAAGCTGGAAACATCTACATTCAAACATTGCGCCACGTAGTGTTTACCTTCTTGCCAGATAACGCTTTTGAGATTAAGTTTAATCATAATCTCATCATACTTTTTGTCCTCTTGACCGTCAAGCAGAAATATGGAAGATTAGAGATAGAAAGGAGGTGCCAAATGGGTGGTGCTGAACACATGAGCGAAGAGGTCAAAAAAGCCCTACAAGAACTGAACGGTGCAATTTGTAGTTGGCAACGATCGACCGGCCGAGGTTCTGATCCCCCATCACATAGATGAACCTGTCGTTCTTTCAG
>CAZZED010000037.1:0-7793 GCA_964653115.1 uncultured Candidatus Saccharibacteria bacterium
AGGGAAGTATCTCGATCCGTCGCTCTTCATCGATGATCGAGCAAAATCGGTTGGTGTTTCAACCTCGGGAACATTTGTGTCGAGTAGTGAAGGCTTCGTGCTTCCAGACTACGCTCCCGCTTCGCTGGCTTACGTGACCAAGGGTAGTCAGGTACTCTCCCTGTCCTCGGCGATTACGGCTGGTTGGATTGACTCGATCGCTTATGTCCGGACGAACGGCACTTCCCAATGGGAAGCGGTGGGGTTGGCGAACATGGTTTTCGACCCAAACACCGACTTCGAAATAGAATTCTTGCAGAGTTGCACCCTCACGATTCTTGTACCGGGGCACAACCTTCAGAAGTCGCGCGCGCGGGATGATATGATTCGTGCGGCGAATAAGGCTGGACTTAAGCGGGTGAAATTTGAGGACTTCCAGACTCTCACTGATCCGATGTGGGTTGATTACGACATCTGGTTTCTCTGTTTCGATTACGGAGAGAACACGGCAATCGCTTGCACTGTGCACATCACAGACAAACAGAACCCCCTCACTCGCTTTATCCTTTGGTGGGATCCCCAAGCCGAGGAATACATCGGTGACTGGGTTGAGATTAGTCCCAACAAACTCGATTGAATCGGGTCGCTCACCTTTTTCTCGAACGCCCCTGCTACGGTGGGGGTTTTTCTTTTTTTATGCTATAACTAATTAAATATGATGGATGAAAGAGTAATGATTGAGATGCTCATGAAGCGAGTGGGGGAGGAGGTCAAGATTAAGGGCTGGGTGACGGTGCGCCGTGATCACGGCAAACTCATCTTCCTCGATCTCCGCGACGCCTCGGGCACGATCCAAGCCGTCGCTCTGCCCAATCATGCCGAAGCTCATGCCACGGCCAATCGCCTCCGACCCGAGTGGGTGATTGAGGCGAGGGGCAAGGTCAACCCTCGTCCACCTAAAATGGTGAATGCGGAGACGCCTAATGGCCAAGTGGAGCTCGAGCTTATGGAGCTCACGATCTTAAACGAGGCCGAGACACCGCCTTTCGACCTCACGAGCGACGGTCGGGAGATTGGCGAAGAGAATCGTCTCAAATATCGCTATCTCGATCTTCGCCGGCCCCGTCTCCAAGCCAACATTCGCATGCGCGACAAGGTGGTTACCTTCTTCCGCGATTATATGCATCGGCACGATTTCGTCGAGATCGAGACGCCGATCATGATGAAGGGGACACCCGAAGGCTCGCGCGAGTACCTTGTGCCGTCTCGTCTTGAACCCGGAAAATTCTATGTGTTGCCACAATCACCTCAACAATTTAAACAGCTCGCCATGGTGGCCGGCTTCGAGCGCTACTTCCAGATCGCTCGTTGCTTCCGCGATGAAGACACCCGTGGTGACCGTCAGCCGGAATTCACCCAACTCGACTTCGAGCTGTCGTTCGTCACCCAAGAAGACGTGCTCACTTACACCGAGGCGATGATGATTGAACTGGTGAAAACTCTTTACCCGAATAAAAAGATTACCACGACCCCCTTCCCGCGTCTCACTTACGCCGAGTCGGTGGCGAAGCATGGCAATGACAAACCAGATTTGCGAGCCGATAAAAATAATCCGAACGAACTTGCCTTCTCGTGGATCACCGACTTCCCAATGTTTGAGAAAGGGGATGATGGCAAGCTCAATGCCGCGCATCACCCCTTCTGCTCGGTGAAAGAAGAGGATCTGGATAAATTTATGAAAGGCGAAGATCTCTTGTCGATCCGCGCTAACTCCTATGACCTCGTTTTAAACGGCTATGAACTCTCTTCTGGCAGTATTCGGATCCATCAGGCCGAAGTGCAACGTCGCGTCTTCGAACTTCTCGGCATTAGTGCTGAAGAACAAGAGCAGAAGTTTGGCCACATGCTCCAAGCCTTCCGTTATGGCACGCCACCGCATGGTGGCTTCGCTCCGGGCATTGATCGGATCGTGATGCTCCTCCAGAATGAGCCCAATATCCGCGAAGTCAGCGCCTTCCCTAAGACGGGGGAAGGCAAGGACCTGATGATGCAAGCGCCGTCAGAAGCCAGCCCAAAACAATTGGCTGAATTGAAATTGAAAATCGAAAAAAGCTAGGTTATTATAAATAACCAACGATCGTTTCTTATTTAGAATATTGAAATTGGAAAGAAAAAGGGCGACCATTGCTGATCGCCCGATGCCTCGCTTCTTTTTGCTTCACTGTGGTGAGGAGGAGACAACCCTATCTACAGAATCAACCCCAATACTTTCATATTGGGATACGGGCCAAATGACCCAATAGCTACGACCGTCACCCATGTGCCCACTTGCTCTTACTGGCCGTGGTTGGCCATCTTTTCCTCGCAAAAAGGTGACAAATTCGTCGAACGTCTTGATTGCTCGTGAGCTCAAAAATACACAGAACTGGGAAAAACCGACGCTGGAAGCTTGTCCCAGCTCGTCGGAGATGGACCGGCTCAAGCATTTTTGTTCTGGTTCCCAGACGTGGATTTTTGTTTCCGGTGCGGGAGGAATCTCTAGGCCGACAAACTGATGACGGAAAACAGGATCAAACTCGCACAATTCAGGATCAATCCCTAGAGATGCAAGATATGTTTCGGAAACAACAATCGCGGCTTGTGGAGGAATAACGACAGTGTAAAGGGGCTTTAAGTTTTTCTTCATTTCATTGCTCCTATCGCAAAGGCATCTGACCACCAATTGATCGGACCCACGTATTGTGGACAATTAATCCAACCATCCAAATTAAAGCTAGCATACTTAATTCTTACTGTCAAGCTATCGAATAGTGGTCAAGTTCGGTAAAATCTAGTGACTATGCCAGAGACTTTTGCCGTGAAGGTTGGGGAGTTTGAGGGGCCGATGGAGCTCTTGCTCGAGCTGGTCGAGAAGCGGGATCTCGGGATCAACCAAGTCTCGCTCGCAACCGTGGCCGACAGCTTCATTGAATATCTCAAGCGCTTGCCCCAAGGTGAGCTGACGACACTCGGCAACTTCGTCGTCGTCGCCTCGACTCTGATTCTCATCAAATCAATCTCTCTTCTCCCAATCCTCGCCGTGACGAGTGAAGAAGAAGAACAGATCGGCGATCTCGAACGTCGACTTAAATTATATCAAGTAATCAAAGAAGCGATTCCTTTACTTAGAGAAGCTCTTACTCAAGCCCCGATTTTCTACCGTGATCCGCGACGCCGGGTTATTGATCCGGTCTTCTCTCCCACCGCTGAAATAACTTTGCCTGATTTGAAATTAACTCTAGAGCGCTTGCTTCGAGATTTGCCCAAGACTGAAACCTTACCGACGGCGGAAGTGAAGCGTCTCATTAGTATTGAAGCCGTGATTGATGATCTCACAAAGCGAGTCCAATCAGCTCTCTCGGTGAGCTTCCGTGATTTTGTGAAGGATAAGAAGGAACGGATCAATGTGATCGTGAGTTTCTTGGCCCTCCTTGAACTCTTCAAGCAAGGTCTGGTCCACATCACCCAAGCTGATCACTTCTCGGATATCAAGATTGAGACCAAGGACTCCCAGACTCCACGCTATGGCTAAATGATCACTTTTCGGGTTATAATTCAACCACTAATTACGATGATCGATTTACCAGCCCAAATTGAGGCCGTGCTCTTCTGGAAGGCCGAACCAGTGGCTATTTCTGATCTGTCTAAGCTTTTGAGTGAATCGGAAGAGGGGGTTAGAGAAGCGCTCGAGACCCTAGAAGGACAACTCACTAACCGTGGCTTGACCCTTGTTCGCAATGGCGATGAAGTCATGTTGGGGACTTCGCCGGAAGCGGGAGAATTAATTGAGCGTCTGACCAAAGAGGACCTCTCGCGTGAGATTGGCAAGGCGGGGCTGGAGACCTTGAGCGTCATTCTCTATCGCGGACAAGTGACCCGCGCCGAGATCGATTACATTCGGGGGGTGAATTCGAGCTTTATCCTGCGCAATCTTCTGATCCGCGGACTGGTCGATAAGGCGACGAATCCCGAGGATGCGCGGAGCTTCGTTTATCGTCCGACCTTCGAACTTCTCTCCTGGCTCGGAGTGAAGTCCCTCGTCGCGCTCCCCGACTACGAGCGTCTAACCGAAGAGCTTAAGCTTAATCCCACCACCCCAATCCAAGTATGAAGAAAGAGATTCCCGCTTTTGTCGAATATACCCTCGGTGCCGTTGCGTTGGCCTTAGCCGGGTTTGGATTGTTCACGGAGCTAGACGGAATTAAAACTAATCAGCTAGCTGTTTTTTCGCCCAGACCCGACCCCTTCAACGACATTGTAATCGAGGCCAAGGCCGCCTTTGTCTACGAGCCAGATACGGGGCGAATCTTTTATGCCAAGAATAAAGATTTAGTTCTACCGATCGCTTCGGTCACCAAGGTCATGACGGCCCTCACCGCCTCTGAACTCTTGCCACCCTCAACGATTATTTCTTTTTCTCCTAAGCGACATTACCAGGTGAAAGATTTAGTCGCTCTAACCCTAATTAGCTCATCCAACGACGGGGCCCTAGCCCTCGCCTCCTCAACTAAGGCCGTCCTTGGTCGTGACTTGGTTAAGGAGATGAATGCTGAAGCCGCTTCTCTCGGTCTCACCCAGACAAGCTTCGCCAATCCGACGGGACTCGACTTAAGTGAGACTCAAGCGGGGGCGTATAGTTCAGCCTCCGATGTTGCCCATCTCTTTACTTACGTCTTAGCGCTTCAGCCAGAGTTACTCTATGCCACCAAGTTTCCCGAGATTGAGGCGGGGACAGTGGAAGGAGTGAGACATCGTTTCGAGAATACTGATGAGATCGTGAGTGATCTCCCCGGGTTAATCGCTTCGAAGACTGGCTTCACAGATATCGCGGGGGGGAATCTAGCTATCGCCTTCGATCGCGGGCTCAATCAGCCGGTTGTGGTGGTTGTCTTAGGTTCAAGCGAGGCTGGTCGCTTCACTGATATGAGGCAACTCGTCTTAACCACGCTTCAGGCGGCGAATCTAGCTTTATGACCAATATTCTCGACCTCGTCAAGGTTTTTGCTCCGAGCGCCGTCGCCTTCTTCATTGGTATTTTAATCACCCCAATTCTGACTCACTATCTTTATAAGCATGAGTTGTGGAAGAAGCGGGGGGGGAAGGTCGCGCCCGATGGGGGAGCAACCCCAATCTTCAACGAGTTACATCGCGAGCGCGACGTGGGCACGCCACGCTTCGGCGGGGTGATTATCTGGGCGAGCGCGACGCTGACCATAATCATTTTTTCACTCATTGCCTTCTTCCATCCCACACCGATCACCACCAAGCTCTCCTTCTTAAGTCGGAATCAAACGTGGTTGCCACTCTTCACCCTCATTGTCGCTTCCCTCATTGGTCTCTTCGACGATTGGCTAGAAGTTAGCGGTCGGGGTAAATATATTGCCGGTGGCTTATCCTTCCGCAAGCGACTCATCTTCGTTACTCTGCTTGGTCTCGTCGGGGCGCTCTGGTTTTACTTCAAGCTCGAACGATCTTCAATCATCATCCCTTTCGGTGGTGAATTTAACCTCGGCTGGCTCATCATTCCCTTCTTCGTTCTCGTGATGGTCTTCCTCTTCTCTAGCAGTGTCATTGATGGTCTCGATGGTCTGGCCGGCGGGGTGATGGCGATTATTTTTGGAGCTTACGCGGGCATCGCCTTCTTCCAAAACCAGATCAACTTGGCCGCCTTCTCGGCCGTAGTGACGGGGGCAATCCTTGCGTTCCTCTGGTTCAATATCCCGCCGGCGCGCTTCTATATGTCGGAGACGGGCATTCTGGGTCTCACTACAACCTTAACCATTGTCGTCTTCCTGACCGAATCAGTGATGACATTGCCCATTATCGCCTTTCCTCTTTTCGCTACCGTTGTGGCCAATGTCATCCAATTGGGGTCGAAAAAATTCCGTCATGGCAAAAAGGTTTTTAAGATTGCTCCCATCCATCATCACTTCGAAGCCATTGGTTGGTCGCCGGCTAAGGTCGTCATGCGTTATTGGATTATTGGTGTCATCATGGCCATAATTGGAATGATTATCACTTTAGCTGGACGCTAAAATGCTCTCGCTCGCGAAACTTCAAAGTCGTCGGTTCTTCTTCTTCGTCGTAGCGATTGCCTTAATCGGCTTCCTTATCTTCTCCTCGGCTTCACTTGGTCTTTTGGGCAATGAAGGTTTGAATTATAATCGAATTGTCTGGAATCAACTAGTTACACTCTTAGTCGCTCTCGGCGTCTTACTCATCTCGGGTCGGATTCCTTATCACTATTGGCAGAAGATTGCCATTTGGCTCTTCGCCGTGTCACTCCTCTTAACCTTACTCGTTTTCGTTCCCGGGATTGGCTTCGAAGCTGGTGGCGCCAAGCGCTGGCTCTCGTTCGGGGGGAGGACCTTCCAGCCATCAGAATTCTTGAAGCTTGGGCTCGTGGTCTATCTTGCCGCTTGGCTCGCGAAAATTCGGGACCGTGTCACCACTTGGGAATCTGGTTTCTTCCCCTTCCTGCTCTTCGTGGGTCTCGTCGGGGTGGTCCTGATCTCTCAACCGGATATCGGCACCTTCTCGGTGCTCTTTACCGCGGCCACGGCGATGTTCTTCGCCGCGGGAGTTAAGTGGCGACAGGTCGGAGCGCTCGTCCTCGTCGCGCTCATCGGTTTCTCAATTATTCTCGCCATCAGACCTTACGCTCGCGAACGAGTGTCCACCTTCCTCTATCCCGAGCAGAAAGTTGAATCTGATTCCTGGCAGATCAACCAATCGCTTATCGCTATCGGTTCGGGAGGGCTCACTGGTCGAGGCTTCGGTCAGAGTCTGCAGAAGTTTAGCTATCTCCCGCAACCGATCGGGGACTCCATCTTCGCGGTGGCGGCAGAAGAATTCGGCTTCCTCGGAAGCGTTAGTCTTATCTTTGCCTTCACTGTCTTCGTTCTCTGGGGGTTTCGGATTGCCTCACGCGCGCCCGATCACTTCGGGCGACTCTTGGTTGTGGGCCTAATTACCCTGATGACGACCGGGGCGTTCATCAACATCGCCTCGATGTTGGGACTCTTCCCTCTGACCGGTATTCCACTCCTCTTCGTGAGTCACGGGGGGAGCGCTCTCCTTTTCTCAATGCTCGGTTGTGGTATTATATTAAATATTGCGCGTTCAGCTAAGTCGTAACTCTTATGAAAATTGTCTTTACCGGCGGTGGCACAGCGGGACACTTCTACCCGATTATCGCCGTGGCCGAGGCCCTGACGCTAGTGGCCCGAGAACGAAAATTGCTCAATCTCAAATACTACTTCTTATCGGAGAGTCCTTACGATGAGAGAGCCCTCTTTGAGAATCATATTGAATTTCATCATGTCCGCGCTGGGCGTCTGCGTCGCTACTTCTCCCTCCGAATCATTCCCGATTTTTTCCAAACCATTGTTGGAATATTTGAAGCCATCCTTAAGCTCTACAAAATTTACCCCGATCTCATCTTCTGTAAAGGTGGATACGCCAGCTTCCCAGTCGTCTTCGCCGCCCGTCTTCTCCGGATTCCGATCTTCGTTCATGATTCTGACTCGCGCCCCGGGCGGGTGAGTCTCTGGGCCGGCAAGCATGCGGTCCGAATTGCTCTCTCTTACCCCGAAGCCACCACCTTCTTCCCGAAGGTGAAGCCGGGGAAGATCGGCATTACCGGCAATCCGATTCGTCAAGATCTCCTCTCACCCCTCTCGGCCGGAGCGCGCGAATTCCTTGGTCTTGAACCAGAGATCCCAATTGTTTATGTCACGGGGGGTTCGCAGGGGGCGATGGTGATCAATGAGACC
>CAZZED010000038.1:0-5587 GCA_964653115.1 uncultured Candidatus Saccharibacteria bacterium
AGA
Organism: uncultured Candidatus Saccharibacteria bacterium; assembly: GCA_964653115.1. Taxonomy (GTDB): domain Bacteria; phylum Patescibacteriota; class Minisyncoccia; order Phycocordibacterales; family JACOZG01; genus JAGVGK01. The sequence goes on from CAZZED010000038.1 coordinate 4, forward strand.
AGGAGAAGCTCGAACCAATTGGCGGGCGTATCTTCGGGCCGATCCCGCGCGAGCTTAGCGAGCGCGGTTACCAGAAAATCGCTTCACTGGCGCCCGAAATTGTTTAAATTATTTTTATGAATATTAAAAAAGGGGACAAGGTAATAGTGATGACGGGGAAAGATCGCTTGAAGACAGGTAAGGTGATCAAAGTTTTTCCCGTGGCTGGCCGGTTGGTGATTGAGGGGATAAATATGAGCAAACGACGGGAGAAACCACGAACGGCCGGTAAGCCCGGGCAGGTAATTGAATCGCCATCGCCCCTGGCCGTGGCTAAGGTGATGATCTGGTGCTCAAGCTGTGGCGCTGGTCGTCGAATTGGTCATAAGATGGAAGGTAAGCAGAAGCTTCGGGTTTGCCGTAAGTGTGGCCATGAGTTCAAATAATTTTAATTTTATGATTCCGCTTAAAGAAAAATACGAACAAATCTTACCCAAACTCGCCAGCACGCTTGGGGTGAAGAATCGCTATGCCTTACCACGCCTCTCGAAAGTGGTGATTAATGTCGGGCTGGGCAAATTGCGTGAGAAGAAACAGTTGGCTCTCGTGGTTGATCGCTTGAGTAAGTTGACTGGTCAGAAGCCGTCACCGCGGGGGGCGAAGAAGTCGATTGCCTCCTTCAAGGTTCGTCAAGGCGAGACGATTGCTCAAATGGTGACGCTCCGAGGCAAGCGAATGTATGGCTTTCTCGATAAATTGATTAACGTTGCTATTCCGCGAACCCGTGACTTCCGTGGTTACGATGAGAAGTCGATTGATGCTTCGGGTAATCTCACAATCAGTGTCCGTGAACATACCATTTTTCCCGAGACTTCCGATGAAGAGCTTAAAGATGTTTTCAGTTTCGCCATCACGATTGTGACGACGGCCGAGAACCGCGACCAGGCCCTCGCCTTCTTCCGCGCCATCGGTTTCCCATTCAAGAAAGTTTAATTTTCATCAATGGTCCGTCGAGTCGCAAATCAATCTCTCGTTCCACTTGAGCGAATTGATCAGGCAATTCTTTTGATTCGCGGTCAGAAAGTTATGCTTGATGCTGATCTAGCGAATCTATATGGAGTTACCACCAAGCGTCTCAATGAACAGGTCAAACGTAATCTTGATCGGTTCCCGGTTGATTTTATGTTTCAATTAACAAAAGAGGAAGCTGGTATCTTGAGGTCGCAATTTGCGACCACCTCGAGCGTCTGAAATTTTCTTCAGTTTTACCTAGGGCTTTCACCGAGCATGGGGCGGTTATGCTTGCTAGCGTTCTCAATACCACCACCGCAGTTCATGCCAGCATTCAAGTTGTCCGCGCCTTTATTAAACTTCGTCTTTTGCTTGCCACGAATGTTGAGTTGACACGTAAGTTGGCCAAACTCGAAAATTCTCTAACACAAGGTCGAACCTTGCGGTTAGTCTTAACGTTTTTTAATGGAAAACTCACGAGACCGTTTGACACCCGACCGCTAATTCTGCTAGCAGGGGGGTTCGAATATGGCTAAGAAATCGGTCATTGCGCGGTCGAAGAAACCGCCCAAGTTTAGTACGCGCCTCGTCCGGCGTTGTTTCCGATGCGGTCGGAAGCGAGGCTATATGCGAGACTTCGACCTTTGCCGGATTTGCTTCCGCGAGTATGCCAACGAAGGCATGGTCCCAGGAATAAAAAAATCTTCATGGTAACTGATCCAATCTCCGATTTGATCACGCGTCTTAGGAATGCCGCTCGGGCTGGAAAGCCTTCGGCCTCTGTCGATTATTCCAATTTCAAGATGGCGGTGGCCGAGGTCCTCCTCAAGCAGGGTTTTATCACCACGGCAACCAAGAAGGGAAAGAAGGTGAAGAAAACGATCGAAATGGCAATTGCCATGAATGGTCGCGAACCGAAGCTAACTGGAGCAATTCGGGTCTCCAAGCCTTCACGCCGCGTTTATCAAGGGGCCCAAGATCTTCGACCAGTTCGTCAGGGTTACGGTGAGCTTATTGTCTCAACCTCGAAGGGGATTATGACTGGCACGGCCGCGAAGAAGGCCAAGCTTGGGGGTGAAGTGTTATTCAAAATCTGGTAAAAATTTTATGTCACGCGTCGGAAAACAAATAATTGAAGTGCCAGCCGGAGTGACAGTTAAGACTGTGGCTTCTCCAGTTGGAACCACCGTGACGGTCTCTGGTGGTAAGGGTGGGTCGGAACGCCTTTTCCGCCCTGAAATTGCAATCAAAATGGAGGGGGACAAAATTACCCTCACCCCCCACGATCCAACTCTCAACGGGGCACTCTGGGGCACTTATGCGTCGCATGTTAAAAATATGATTACCGGCGCGGCCAGCGGTTTTACTAAGCAGTTAATTTTAGAAGGAATTGGATACAAGGGGGCCGTCGCCGGGCAAACTCTGACTCTCAATGTCGGCTTCTCTCATCCGGTGGTGATGGTGGCCACGGAAGGAGTGAAGATTAGTTTGGAAAAAAATGTTTTAACCGTGACTGGTTCTAATAAAGAGTTGGTTGGTCAATTCGCCGCCTCGGTCAAGGCGGTGAAGCCGCCAGACCCGTACAAGGAGAAGGGGATTAGATATCTTGATGAGAAGATTACCCGCAAACAAGGTAAGAAGGTGGTCGCTTAATCTAAAAATATGATTCCCAAATATCACCGCAATCAAGAACGTCAGATCCGCCACCGTCGCGTGCGGGCTAAGGTTGAGGGCACGGCGCTCCGACCGCGCCTCTCGATCTTCTGCTCCAATCGTTATCTCTACGCACAGATTATCAATGATGAGGTGGGGCAGACTATTGTGTCAGTGAGTGATTTGGGCGAAAAGAAGTCGGGGACGGTGCTCTCGGCGAAGACTCTCGGTGAAGCCCTTGCCGTCAAGGCTAAAGGAAAGAAGGTGAAGACGGTCGTCTTCGATCGAGGGGGTTATCGTTACACTGGTCGGGTTAAAGCTTTAGCCGATGGGGCTCGAGCGGGCGGGTTAATCTTTTAATTATGGACCAAACTGAAAACAAAAATAAAACTGACAATAACCAGACGCGACCCCCGCGTCCACCACGACGAGGGGGATCCGGTCGACCGGGTCGCGGTGGCCCAATGACACCACCCGAATACGAACAGAAGACGATCAACATTCGTCGGGTGACCCGGGTGGTCAAGGGGGGACGACGTTTCAGCTTCTCGGTCCTTCTGGCCATTGGCAATCGGAAGGGGAAGGTCGGGTTAGGGGTTGGTAAAGCGGCGGATATTTCGCTGGCGATTGAGAAGGCCTTTCGTGAAGCCAAGAAGCGTCTCCTGACGCTTACGCTCACTAAAGAATCCTCGATTCCCCATGAAGTTGAGGCCAAGTTCGCGAGCTCCCGGGTGATTATTCGACCCGCCCCCGGTCGGGGTATTGTGGCGGGGAGTGCGATGCGAATCATCCTCGATCTGGCTGGTATCCGCGCCGTCTCGGCCAAGATCTTATCACCGTCGAAAAGCAAACTTAATAACGCTCGGGCGACGATGGAAGCCTTGAAGAGCTTACCCAAGCAATAATTTTTTTTATGCAACTCCATCAATTAAAACGTCGACATCCGCAGAAGCGTCACAAGACCGTCGGTCGGGGTGGCAAGCGTGGGACAACGGCTGGTCGGGGGACCAAGGGGCAACGCGCTCGTTCGGGTCACAAGATCAGACCAGAAATTAGAGACGTCATTAAGCGCTTGCCGAAGCTCCGCGGGCATCGCCATATCTCTGCCCCCGAGCTCGGCGTGTCGGTGACCTTGGCTCATTTGGCGAATCACTTTGTCTCGGGTGAGACAATCTCGCCCGCCACTCTCGCCGCGAAACGTTTGGTCTCAGCCGCCACGCTCAAGCGTGGCACGGTGAAGATCATTGGTAACGCCACTCTCAACCAAGCGCTAACCATCGACGGTTGCTTGGTCACTCCCGGAGTACGTCAGATTGTTGAACAAGCCGGGGGGAAGGTGATGGCGGTTAAGGTGAAAGGAGCAAAAATAATTCATGCTAAGTAAAATCGCCATAAAATTTTCCCTCGTTTTAGGCGATCGGCAACTCCGACGCCGGATTCTTTTCGTCCTCTTGGCTCTCGTCCTCTTCCGTCTCGGCGCGAGTATTCCGATTCCGGGAGTTAATACCGAGGCCTTAAACAAACTTTTCTCCGGTAACCAATTTCTTAATCTATTAAACATCTTCTCGGGGGGTGGTTTGTCTAACCTCTCAATCCTGATGCTTGGGGTGAGTCCCTTCATTACCGCCTCGATCATCATGCAACTCTTGACCATGATGTTCCCAGCGCTCAAGGAACTCTATCAAGAGTCCGGCGAGGCGGGTCGGCGCACTTTTGCTCAATATTCTCGACTTTTAACGGTCCCCTTGGCGTTGGTGCAAGGTTTTGGTCTACTCTCGATTCTTGGCAGTCAGGGAGTGCTCTTGCCGATGACCCTGGCCGACAAGCTGGTCAGTGTCGTGATTGTGATGACCGGCGCCATTCTCCTAATGTGGCTTGGCGAACTAATTAATGAATACGGCATTGGTAATGGTACCTCGCTCATTATCTTTGCCGGCATTGTGGCCAGTATTCCGCAAGCGATTGGGCAAGTGATTGCCAACTTTGACGCCTCGCAGATTCCCGTCCTCCTCGCTTATCTGGTCGCCGCTGTGGTGATTATCGGTGGCGTGGTGGTGATGACCGAGGCCGAGCGACCAGTTGCCATTACTTATGCCAAGCAAATGCGCGGGCAGAAGATGTATGGTGGTTCCTCCACTTATCTTCCGATTCGTCTCAATCAAGCCGGCGTCATGCCGATCATCTTCGCGCTCTCGATTCTTCTTTTTCCGCAGATGATCGCCAATTTCTTGTCTAAGACTGATCAGACCACAGTCAAAGCGGTGGCGGACTTTATTCTTGGCTTCCTCAACAACACCTGGTTCTACGCTATTATTTATTTTATTTTTGTTTTCTTATTTACTTATTTCTATTCGGCGATCACCTTCGACCCCCATGCCATCTCGGTTAATCTTCAGAAGAGTGGCGCCTTCATCCCTGGTATTCGCCCGGGCGCGCCGACCGCCGATCATCTCGGCAAAATCGTGACTCGCTTGACGCTCATTGGCGCGCTCTTCCTTGGCGTGGTGGCAATGCTTCCGCTCATCATGCGCGCCTTGACCGGCATTACCGCGCTCGCGATTGGCGGGACGGCCCTCCTCATCGTTGTCTCCGTGGCCCTCGATTTCATGAAGCAAGTCGATGCTCAAGCCACGATGCGGGAATACTAAATTGTGGCCTTTTTTTTGATTATGGTAGGATGGGGCAGTAGCTTCTAGTTGTTAGGTTCTAGGTTTTAGCTTATAAATTAAGAATAATCATTATGTTTAAGAAAATACTTATCGTTTTACTTCTCGTTAGTGTTTTCATTCCTTTTGCCACTAGCGCGCAGAGTATTCAGGAATTACAACGTCAGATTGACGCCTTGCTTAAACAAATTGCCCAACTTAATGGTCAGTCTGGGACGGGGTCAACCGCTTGGTGCTACACTTTCAATACCAATATGGGGGTGGGGGCGAGTAGC
>CAZZED010000039.1:0-1915 GCA_964653115.1 uncultured Candidatus Saccharibacteria bacterium
ATCGTCACGCCGTCGTTGGTGATCATCGGCGCGCCGTAACCTCGGTCGATTACGACATTCCGCCCCTTGGGACCAATTGTCACGCGAACAGCATTCGCCACCTTGTCAATCCCCGCCTTAAGCAATTGTCGCGCACTGTCGTTGAAAATTATTTGTTTCGACATAATTTATTATTCAATAATTGCTAAGATGTTCGACTCGCTGATAATGAAATATTCTTTATCCTTAATCTAGATCTCGTCCGGTCCGTATTTGGAGAAAATAATTTTTTGCCCCTTCTTGACCTTAAGTGGCAGGAGCTTACCTTGATCGGTGACGCGACCGGCCCCGACCGCGACCACAATCCCTTGCTCGGGACGCTCTTTGCTCACCGTCTCGGGGATGATAATCCCGGATTTAGATTTGCTATCTGTGCCTTCGATTAATGGTTCAACTAAAACTCGATCCCCTAATGGCTTAACATTTATTTTTTCTTTAATCATGTAGGTAGTATAGCCGTCTGTGGATAACTGTCAAGTAAGGCTAGGAAAACGCGTTTTTGTGATCATCCAAGCGATGAGGGAAATGACCCCAGCGAGAATAAAGCCACCCAGAATATCAATCGGCCAATGAACCCCAGCGGCGACCCGAGCCAGACTGATGGCCATGGCGGAGATTGCCATCAGTGTCGCGAGCTTAGGCTGGAAGGGGTAAAGGGAAAAAGTGAGGGCAAAGAAGAAGGTGGCGTGTCCGGAGGGGAAGGCATTGCCGTCGGCCAAGAAGAGTGGCTTCACGGTGTCGAGAATGAGTGCCGGCCGAGGGGAATTGATTATCAGTTTCAAAATGTGAGCCACTCCCCAAGCAATGACCGGCACGAAAATAATGAAGCCGACCCGCTTAGTGGCATTATTATTGGCCTCATAACCTTGATCCCGGAAAGTGAGCGCCCCAACGATGATCACGGTGAGAACCACAATGACTATCGGCAACCACGACGCGCTGAAAATAATTATTTGATCGAGGCCGGCCGAGCGATGAGCGAGGCTGTAAATAGCTTCGAATAAACTCATAGCAATTCTTTTAGACCTTGCTCAAAAATAATTGTGGGCGACCAATCTAATAGTTTCTTAGCTTTGGTAATATCCGCCAGCGTGTGTTTCGGTTCCAGTCGTGCCGGCACATACTCGATCGGTCCGCCAATTAATTTCGCCAACTTATTGATCGAGATATTATTACCCGCGCCGATATTGATCACTTCACCGTGACCGACCTTGTCGCTTGTCGCGGCAAGCCAATTGGCGCGCACGACATCGCTCACATGGGTGAAGTCTCGAGTCTGCTCGCCGTCGCCGGTCACCGTGAGTGGTTGACCTTCCGTCTTCTGTTTCAAGAAGCGTCCAATCACTAAAGCGTAGGGGCCATCAGGATCTTGACCGGGACCATAGACGTTGAAGTAACGCAGTGACACCGTCGGCAGATTATAAACTTCGCTCCACACTCGGCAATAAAGCTCCCCAATATATTTATGCAGACCGTAAGGACTCTTGGGGCTCGCCAGCAGATCTTCGCGGAGAGGCATAATCGTTGAATCGCCGTAAGCCGAGCTTGAAGCCGAGTAGACGACGCGCTTCACCTTGGCGTCGCGGGCGGCAAGAAGCACGTTCATCGTGCCCGTCACATTGACTTCATGCGTCTCCACCGGATGCTCGATGGAAAACTGGACTCGCGGTAGAGCGGCAAAATGGAAAACGTAATCCGCCCCCCCAAAGTGCGGGGTGATGGTGGCAAGATCACAAATGTCAGCCACGACTAATCTCGCCTTTTCATTTACCTTTTCCCGTTTCCCCGCCGAGAGATTGTCAATCACCGTCACTTCAAGACCTTGCTCGATTAAAAAGTTGGTCAAGTGGGAACCAATGAAGCCAGCGCCACCTGT
>CAZZED010000040.1:0-4056 GCA_964653115.1 uncultured Candidatus Saccharibacteria bacterium
GAATATTTGGCGATGATCTGGCGGAAGGCCGCATCCGTGACATCGGCCATCGGGGCCAAGACAAAAAATGGTTTCTTTAATTTATCCCAAAAACTTTGCATTTTCCCATCCTAACACAAAAACCATTCTTAAAAACTCTTAAAGTTTCCACGACCGGAAATAGTTTAAGAGTGAGAACTTTGACAAAAAAGCGGTCACTCAGGTCGAGCAACCGCGTATGTAGTGGGGGATCAATGCAACATCAATTCCCCGTCCGCTTCCTCTTGATCGTCATAATATTTATATTCGTGATCCTCATCAAACATTGTTATAAACCCGTAGACGAGAACTCCAAATGTGATGACTGCGATCAATGGTGAGAGTAGTAGGAAACTGATGGCGATTAGAAACGGAACGACTTCATCCTGCCACAGCCGACCACTGCGCTTTAACTTAACCAAATGCCAACTGTACGCGACGATTAGCACCAACACGATCACTCCGGCCACCAAAGTACTTGGTGCAAGTGGCAACCACCAATACCATTCCATTTTTCATTCCTCCAAAAAAGACCTTGTTATCTAAACATAGGTTACTACCCTTACGGCCGGCTGTAAAGCTCATTCAATTTGACCAAGGTTTGAATGTCGACGGCGCCGGTTGCGGGCAAGAGATTATTTTTTATTTGGAAGGCGGTCACTCCCGCTTCCACACAGGGGCCGAAACTGCCATTAATCGGGCAATCATTCAAACTCTTTCCCCCTACGGGATAGAAACCATCGCGATGAAGGACTGTTTGCAGAGCGAGCACATCCCGATCACTTTTAATCCCCGACTGGAGAGGTTTAGTCCAGAAGTACGGCAGAAGTGAAGTCGCAATCACGGTCCTTGGTGTGTCGAAGTATTGCGCCAGACCACGCACCGTCCGATGCGCCAGATCATTGAGCACCGACTCTCTCACGGTTTTAACTTTGAATTGACTCTCATAGATATAGCCGTACTCGATAAGCAACGCCGCCGAGAGACGCGAGCCGTTGGCCCCCACCGCAATCAACTCTTGATCTTCAATCGGACTCCCCGCTTCAATCGGCAAATTAGAAATTGGCACCATGAGCGCCAGCTCGCCTTGGATCACTTCCGCTAGCTCGCGACTGACGCGAGCATTGGGTAACTGTCGTTCTGGGATATAGATCGAGAAGCCGCTATATTTCCCGGTTCGTCCTCGCCCCGGATAATCGTTGAAATGAAGGTGAAGGGTCAGATCAATGTTATGGTCATTGGACCAGCGGTTGATGCCATAGAGACGCGTGGCGACTTCGGTGGGCGCAAAGTTGTGCGACACGAGCTGGGTCGGCGGGGTGATCTGGCCGTTGGCCAAGAGTGACGCGAATTCATTGCGAAGTTGCGAACGGAAAGAATTGATCGCTGTCCGCTCCCGTTCGAAATAGTTGGCGAATTCTGATTCATATTCTCCGGTGACTAAATTGCGAGTGGAGAGCACCTGCCAACCACCAATTCCTTCGAGATCGGCCTTGATTCGTTGGGCTAGAGCCAGAGTCAGATCTGCTTCACTAAGATTACCAGCTACCGCTCCCGGATATTGTGGGTCGTGACCCGGGACGATCAGAATCTTCAGCTCACCGGTTTTGTATCTCCCCTTAATACTCTCCGGTGTCACAGTCTCACGGAAGACTTGGCTCACCAAGCGCTCGAGAGCAACGGGGTAATCCCCATGCTCATCTGGCAAAAGCCAAATAGCGAAGACGGCGATAAAAACTAATAAAATTAGAGCTAGACGCTTCATGAATGAGGAACAAAGGTCGTTTGCAGATAATCCAATAAAGCGGTGGCATCTCCATCGCGGTCATCACTCTGAAGTAAGATGATCGCGATGGGTCGACTGGTCCCATCACCGCGAGGGAGATCGAGAATGGAGACAAGAGTTTGACGAGCCACCACCGTCTTCCCGGTCTTCCCCCCTAAGAAACCCGCCGCGCTCACGAGATGATTATTATTAAGCCAGAGATGCTGACCCAGGCGCTTCTGTCGAAGCTGGGTTAAAGTAAGAAGGTGGCGTTGCTCACGATAGAGATAATCAATGAAGGTGAGGAGATCTTGGGCCGTCGAACGATTACCACCGCTAATGCCACTTGGATCGGCGAAGGTTGTCTGCTTAAGCCCGATGGTCTTAGCTTTTTCATTCATGAGAGCGATGAAACTGTCTCGACCATGAGCTCGAGCTAGCGCTTCCGCCGCCTCATTATTTGATTCGAGGAGGAGCGGGTAAAGAAGATCCTCAACCGAAAACTTCTCCCCTTGAGCCCCAAACGTCAGCAGGTTAGACTGATTCATCTTCTCCAGCGAAATGAGAGCTGTCATCAATTTGGTAATTGAAGCAATGGGGTAGCTCGTCTCTGACTGACGACTAACAATAATCTTCCCGGTCTCGAGATCGGCCAAGAGATAAGCCCGAGCCGTCACGGAGATTTTTTTCTCTATTTTATCTTCTCCTTTTTCTTTGCTCGTCTGATAATCGAGGGTGACCGAACCCTTAACCCCACGATAAGCTAAGGTGACGCTGGTGGTAAGAAGCCAAGCTCCCCCCACTCCAACGGCCACCGCGCCGAGAATTGGCAAAATGTATTGCTTCATTTCTAATCTGTGATGTTTAAAGTAAAGGGCTCAGGTGTGCCAGCGGGAGTGGGAGTGAGATCGACCGTCTGTCCACTCTTCAACTTACCACTAACCATCGCGTCGGCAATCAACTGCTCCACACTTGATTGAATGAAGCGTCGCATTGGTCGGGCGCCGAATTGCTTATCCGTCCCCCGCTCAATCAGTCGATCAAGTAAGGGGTCCGTGATCCGAACCATAATACCATGCTCCTTCATCCTCATGGCGAGAGCCTCGAGCAAGAGTTTGGCAATCGGGCGGAGTTCAACTGAACCTAGTGGATTAAAGAGAATGACACCATCAAAACGATTGATGAGTTCCGGTTTGAATATTCCCTGCTTGATGATGGTATCAATGATCGTCTTCTCTTCGTCGAAAAGGCGACGGCCATCCTTAACCATATCCCAGATGAGCGGGGCACCGGCGTTCGAAGTGGCAATAATGATCAGGTGACGAGCATTAACCTTTTCCCCTCGAGCATCAGTGAAGAACCCCTCGTCTAAGATCTGGAGGAAAAGATCACGGAGAGTGGCTTCTGATTTTTCAAACTCATCAAGGAGGAGTACCGCATAGGGATGCTCGCGAATTAGATTGGATAAGATTCCCGGCTCTTTCGAAGCGACTCCACCAATCAACTTCGAGAGCGCCTCCGTCCCTTGGTACTCTGACATATCGAGACGAACGAAGGATTCTTCCGAACCGAAAAAGACCGCCGCTAGAGCTTTCGCCGTCTCGGTCTTGCCAACCCCCGTCGGGCCCAAGAAGAGGAATGAACCAATCGGACGCTTGACGTTTCTAATGCCGGCTCGACTCCGGCGCATCGCGCCGGCGATGGCGACAATCGCTTGGTCTTGACCAATGATTCGCGCGTGAAGGAGGGCTTCGAGCTTCATCAATTTCTCTCACTCGGCGCCACTGACGGGCCCCACTGGAATCTTCAACTTTTCTCCAGCGTAAGCGAGGACCTCATTCTTATTAATCAGTGATAATTTTTTAAGTTTAGCCCAGGTTGGTAATTCAAGTAGAAGATCCGTGGCTTCATTCTCTGGTGAGCCCGTCGTTAGACGTTCATTGGCGAGATCGAGTAAGGCTAAAAGAGCTTGATAAGTAAAGACAAGCCCGTAACGACGCTCAAGGCTAATGGCTCGATTTTCTAACTCGTTCAAGATACTCACCGGATCAACTTCAGTTATCTTCACGGTCTCAAATCGATTAGTGAGTTCGGGTAAGATTTCAATCACTCGATGATGCGCCTCGACCGATGAAAGCGCGACGAGGAGAATCTCTCGATAAGCCAAGAAGGGGTCAAGGAGTTTCTCAATCGGGGCGCCGAGAGCTCGACCACCAGTCACGAAGAGCGGTAGGTCATCGATGACCAGCAAGATATTGCCGGCCCGTTTAACC
>CAZZED010000041.1:0-7974 GCA_964653115.1 uncultured Candidatus Saccharibacteria bacterium
GCGGCCATCCCGCCGCCGCCGGCGTCGCCTTCAACTCTTCCTTACCTCAAGCGATTGAGAAATTCCACTCCGCCCTCGCCGAACTCTATCCTGAATTGGTGGAGTAAAGTTATCCACTCAAACACCTTCCACCCTCTTAATTAAGGGGTTATAATCAGAGCAGTTCGCTTTAGTACAAACATTTTTTACCGGAGCTTCTTTCCCCTCCGGAAAGCGCCGTTTCATCTTCGGATGAGCGGTGCTTTCTTTTTCTGTTTCGATCTGGTACACTCGGGGCAGAAATTGATCCCCGTTATTATTTTTATTAGGTAATTTATCTTGTCATTATGCAACAGTCACAGCCACAGAAGCTCCCAGAGAAGAAGTCTAACCTCTGGTTGATTATTATTGTTATCATCATTCTCTTAGCCCTCCTCTGGCCCGTCTTCAGGAAGAGTAAGGCCCCAGCTGATCTCTCTGATCTCAATGACGACACCGCTTCATCGACCGACGATAGAATTGACCTTTCTGATTTAAGTGATGGCGTGAAGGTTGTCCCTCCGACCCCGATCCCATCGGTGACACCAATTGCTTCCGCCACCACTATGCCACTCAAGGTTTTCTTCGGTTTTGGCAAGCAGGAACGTAAGCCAGAGACAGCCCAGTGTGGTCTGACCTTCTTCACCACGCGGGTTGTTCCTACCACTTCGGCGGTGGCTCGCGCCGCTCTGACCGAACTCTTGAAGGGTCCAACCGCCAAGGAACTCTCACTTGATTTCTTCACCCTGGTTAATTCTAAGGCGACGATTAAGGAATTAACAATCAATAATGGCGTCGCTCGCGTTAACTTCAGTGACAACCTGATGGCTGACCCAACCGAGATCGAGGCCGAAGACGCTTGTCTCAAGGATGGTATTCGTGGCCAGATTACTTCAACGCTCAAGCAGTTCTCGACCGTGAAGTCAGTCGAAATCTTAGTCAACGGGGTTGAATTCTAAATTATGAATTTCCCCACCTTCCTCTTCATCTTCGGTCGCGTGCTTTTCGGAGGCTACTTCTTGATTAGTGGCTTGAATCACTTAACCCAGCTCAACGCCATGACCGGTTACGCTCGATCGAAGCAGGTGCCGGCACCTAAATTGGCGGTAATTGTCTCGGGTCTTATGATTGTGGTTGGTGGCGCGGGGGTTATCTTGGGCGCGAAGATTGGTTGGTCGGTGACGCTGATCGCCAGCTTCCTCATTTTGGTGACTTTCAAGATGCACGCCTTCTGGCGAATTTCTGATCCCAATCAACGACTGGGGGAGAAGGTTAACTTCCTCAAGAATCTAGCTTTGCTTGGGGCGGTCTTGATGATGCTCCAGATTAGCGACTGGCCGATCGGTTACGGGGGTTATTAAGGTAGGCTTGATTGACAAATTGCTGGCAATCGGTAAGATACCTTCGTGAGCCTCATTACTTATATCAAAGATACGCGGGGAGAACTCAAGCAGGTGAACTGGTCGAGCCGTAGTCAGGCGATCAACTTTACCGCGCTCGTTATCGTCTTCTCTTTAGTCGTGGCGGTGATCTTATCCGCCCTCGACTTCCTCTTCGTCGGCTTACTTAAGTTTGTCATCTAATCCTTATGCCTAAGCAAGAATTAGCTCCAGAGCGAAATTGGTATGCGATCCACACCTATGCTGGTTACGAGAATACCGTCTCCCGCAATCTAAAACAGCGGATCGAATCGCTGGGGATGGAAGACAAGATCTTCAACGTCATTGTGCCGGTCGAGAAGAAGGTGAAGATCAAAGGTGGCAAACGTCAGACCGTGGAAGAAAAAATCTACCCGGGTTACGTGCTCGTCGACATGATTGTGACCGACGACTCGTGGTACATTGTTCGCAATACCCCCCGCGTCACCGGCTTCGTCGGTGCTGGTGTGGTGCCGGTGCCACTCGAGCAGGCGGAAGTCGATAATCTCTTCCGGCTCATGGGGGAGGAGACCGTCAAGCACAAGATTGATCTCACGATTGGAGAGGCGATCCAGATCACCGATGGCCCGTTCAAGGACTTCGAGGGTAAGGTGGCCGAAGTGGATGACAGTCGGGGTAAGGTGAAGGTCCTCGTCTCCATGTTTGGTCGCGAGACGCCCGTCGAATTGGACTTCCTTCAAGTCAAAAGAATTTAATTATCCTAAAAGCTAGAAGCTATAACCTAAAAGCTAATTATCATGGCAAAAAAGATCGAAAAGAAAATTAAATTACAAATCCAAGCTGGCAAGGCAACTCCCGCCCCGCCGGTTGGTACGGCCTTGGGTCCCGCTGGGGTCAACATTGGTGACTTCGTCAATAAATTTAATACAGCGACTCGCGAAATGGGGGATGATATTATTCCAGTGGAGCTGTCGGTCTACTCCGATCGGAGCTTCACCTTCGTCTTGAAGACGCCACCGGCTTCACGCCTGCTCCTTAAGGCGGCCGGCGTCGAGAAGGGTTCGGGCAAAAATCTCGTTAGCAAGGCCGGCAAGGTGACTAAGGCGCAAGTCCGTGCCATTGCCGAACGTAAACTCCCCGATTTAAACACCACCGATCTCGCCGCCGCCGAGCGCATCATTGCCGGCACCGCCCGCTCAATGGGGTTAGATGTCGTTTAGGTGGGGCTTGAAGTGGTAGGGTAAAACCCCTTTTTAAGCCATAATTTTTGCCTATTGACAAGAATTTAGTTTCGTGTATACTAGTGGCAGATTAACTGGATTCCCAGTTAGCTGATTCCGGCAGATTCCGGAAGCACATTGTGAAAGGAGGATGTCGCCATGGCAAAAGCCGTGTCCCCGTCCGAAATTTTGTCTGCAGGTCAGATCATCAAACTCACTGATCTTCTAAGCGCCGGTCTCCGAAAGGCCGAGCTTCCATGTGATGTGAGCCAACAAGTGATCGAGAATCAAGGCTCGGCGATCGTCAAGGAGTTTGTCGCCGGTTTCCGCCAGCGCGTTGAAGCGATCAGTAAGCTGATCGTCCGCCTCGTGAAGAAGGTCAATCGCACGAGGACGCCCCAGGAAGCACTCAGGGCAACCGGCCGCACCTTGCACATCAACGACATTGTCGTTGCCACCATGCCCATGGGTCATGGTGAGGGAGCCGAAATCGTCTTCCTCAAACCTGAACCCGAGGAATACACTCGGCCTGGCTTCATGAGCGATGACGATCTTGAGAAGGCTCTCGAGTGTCGCGACCTCATCTCCGTTGATCCGAACTCCCTCGCCGCCTTCAATGAAGCAAACCCCACTTTCGCCGACGAGAGGCCCCACGGCACTCATTGGAAGGATGCTGATGGCAAGTGGTGCTACGCCGCGTTCAACCTGTGGTTCGACGGCGAGCGTCGCGTCCGCGTCGGCCGCGACGACGACGACTGGGATGACGACTGGTTCTTCGCGGGCGTCCGCAAGTCCTTGGTTCTGGCCCCTAAGGCCTAGCCCTTGGATCCTTTGAACTTTGCCCTCCGGCGACCTTCGCCAAAACGTATTCCAAAACGTGAAAATTGGAAGCCTCGAGCATTTTGCCCGGGGTTTTTCTTTTGCTAAAATAGCCTCTTGTCGGGAGGAAATTCCTCCCGACAAGAGGCTTGAAGTGGTAGGGTAAATTTGCTAGCCTTAGGCTTGAGGTGAAGGTTAGAGATTGGTCTTTTTTACCGGAAAGGTAGGAATTAGGATGACCAGAGATGAAGTCAAAGAGAAGATTCTCACGATTGTCAGGGAACAGCTTAACCCGGAAGATGAGATCAAGGAGAGTGATTCTTTCAGACCTGATCTGAATGCGGATTCACTCGATGCCGCGGAAATGATCATGACGATCGAGGAGAAGTTTGATCTCATAATTCCCGACCAGGATGCAAACGGGCTAAAAACAATTGGCTTGACCATTGATTATGTCTACCGGCGGCTCAATCCGTGAAGAATGATGAACCCCCGTCCGTTCGCTCCGCCCAAGGCGGACGAATTAGGGCGGGGTTTTTGTATCCGTTTGTCAAGATTGGTGGTCCTCAATCCCTCGGCTATAATGGGCAGATTAAATGCCTTTAAATTTTTCTAAACACAAAGGTTCCTTGCCGGACTCCATGATCGCTAAGATGATCGATGGAGGTTTTATTAAAGGAGCTAATCTAGCTAACGTTCGACCTTCTTCTCTCGACCTGACTGTTTCAGACGAGATTTATGAGGTGGCGGGTATTTTCCAACCGCGGACAAACGAGACCGTTCGTCAGGTTTTAGCCAAAATTAATAAAAAGAAAGTTTCTTTAAACGAACCATTGAGTCAAGGATCAATGTATCTCTTGCGACTGAATGAAACTTTGGCCTTGCCAGAACAAGTTTACGCTTATTGTAATCCCAAGTCTTCGAGCGGTCGAATTGATGTGCATGTTCGTCTTTTGGCCGATCGAGTTTCGCGTTATGATGCCGTGACCCCAGCTGGTTGGCGAGGAGAGTTGTGGCTTTCGATCATGCCAAAAACTTTTGATATCAAATTACCTCGCAATTACTCATTGAATCAAATTAGATTTTTTAATGCGGATACCCGTTTCGATGAGTTGGAATTAGAATTAGCGATGAGAGAACATTCGCTACTTTGGCGGGTGAAGAAGAGACAACCTTTCGACTACAGTGAATTAAAAATTCGAGATGGTGACGGGGCAGCGATCTTGACGCTTGATTTGTCACCAAAGATCGTGGGTTATCGTGCTGTTAAAACTAAGCAAGTTATCGATTTGAATCGAATTAATTATTATGATTGGAAAAAGTTTTTCGAACCAGTCTTAGCTTCCAAGGCCGACTATCTTGAGTTGGAGCGTGATTACTTTTACATCCTCTCTACCAGCGAAGCCGTGCGAGTGCCACCTGATCTAGCTTGCGAGATGGCCCCAATGGATGAGCGGTCAGGTGAATTTCGCTCTCACTATGCTGGATTCATTGACCCAGGTTGGGGCTGGGGGCGCGCGGGTGAGGGGAAAGGGCGTCCGCTCACTCTTGAGTTGCGCCCCTTCGAAGATTTAATAGTCCGTGATCGTCAACCAATTGCAAAAATTAAGTTTGAACGAATGATGAAACTTCCCGATACGGCCTATGATGCTGGTCCGTCGAATTATCTTAAGCAAGCCGGCCCTCGTCTCGCCAAACAATTTAAATTTTGATAATTAAATTATGAAAACATTTATCTACGATGAGTTTAATCCAGAAGATACAGCCATGATGCAAGCGCTCTATTCTCGCTCGGCCGAAAGTGTAACGATTCATGCCGACAAGGTTAAGCAATCCGGGTCGGGCAAGTTCATGGAGAAGTTTTATGTCGGCTACGGTCACGCCTCGATTGCCGATTGCGGCTCGACCACTATCTTCATCGAAGGAGTATCGATGCTCGTGGCTAAGGCCGTGCAAGATTGGCCTCTTTACTCCGGCCAAGAGACGAGTTCGCGCTACATCGACATGTCGAAGCAGGCAATCATTGATCCAGTTGGCACTTCACTGTCGAGGACTATCCTTGACAATTGGATGAAGTTTTATACTGACAGTCAGTCAGCCGTCGCGACTCACTTGCGTGTTAAATATCCCAAGAAAAGTGATGAAGACGAGGCTGTCTATGAGCGCGCCATCAAGGCCCGCGTCTTTGACATCTTGCGCGGCTTCTTGCCTGCCGGTATCACGACCCAACTCTCATGGCACACTAATCTCCGCCAAGCTTGGGATAAGCTCGCTCTCCTCCGGCACTGGCCTTTACCGGAAGTGCAAGCCGCGGCCCAAACTATCCACACTGAACTGAAAGCTAAGTACCGCTCGAGCTTTAGTCATAAACCTTATGAAGTTCAAGAAGAATATTGGAAATATTTAGGCACCAAACAAACTTACTTTTTGAGCAAAAAATATCAGGGTGACTTCATGGCGACGACGAAGATTAAACCCGCCGACCTTAAGCCCTACCAAGAGATTTTGAAGAAGCGTCCCACCAAGACAAATCTCCCCCACTTCCTTTCCGAGCTTGGACCCATCACCTTCGATTTCCTCCTCGATCTCGGTTCTTTCCGCGACATTCATCGCCATCGTCATGGGGTCTGTCGCATGCCACTTCTGACCACACGGTTCGGCTTCAACGACTGGTACTTAGACCAATTGCCGGCTGATTTGAAGTTGAAGGCGAAAAAGTTGATTCAAGAGCAAAAACTCGCAATCTCTAAACTAGAAGCTAAAAGCTCGAACCTAGAAGCTCAGTATTACATCGCCATGGGCTTTAACGTGTCTTGCCGCGTTTCTTACGGTTTGCCGGCCACGGTTTATGTGACGGAACTCCGCTCGGGGAAAATGGTGCATCCCACTCTCCGCCGTGTGGCACACCAGATGGACAAATTCCTTCGGCGCAAATTTCCAATGCTTAAACTCCACTCTGATCTCGACCCTGACGATTGGGATGTGAGGCGAGGGAAGCAGGATATTCAGGAGAAGAAATAATTTATGGAAGGCAAACTCATTGTCATTGATGGGATTGATGGTTCGGGTAAAGCGACCCAGGTTAAATTACTGGCGACCAAACTTAAGCAATTAAAAATTAAATATAAGACCATCGATTTTCCTCGCTATTACCATAATTTTTTCGGTAAATTAATTGGTGAATATTTGTCGGGGATCTATGGCGATTTCATTCAAGCTGATCCTCGAGTCGCTTCAGTCTTATATGCGGCTGATCGCTTTGAATCAAGCCAGCAGATCAAGCTTTGGCTGAAGCAGGGCTATGTGGTTGTGGCTGACCGCTATGCTAGCGCCAATCAAATTCATCAGGGGGGTAAAATTGTTGATCCAAAGAAAAGGAAAGCTTTCTTGGCTTGGCTTGATGAAATGGAATATGGAGTTTTCCAACTTCCGCGACAGGACTTAATTATTTATTTGGATGTGCCATTTGAGGTGAGTAAGGTTTGGTTGCAGAAAAAAGTTTTAGCGCGGAAGAAAAAATATCTGAAGGGGCGAAAAGATGTGGCTGAAGATAATTTAACTCATCTTAAAAATTCTCGAGCCAGTGCCTTGAGTTTGGCCAGACAAAACAAGAATTGGGTTAAGATCGAATGTTGTCAGGGGATGGTTTGTCTGTCACCAGAGACGGTGAGTCAACAAGTTTTTAATATAGTTAAGAAACATTGCGGTTGGAAGTTTTTGAAATACTAAGATGAAGATTAAAATTAAAAAACTTGATCCGGAAGCCAAACTGCCTAGTTATGCCCACCCGGGCGATGCGGGACTGGATTTATTTTCCCTGGAAGATTACGAACTTAAGCCGGGTGAACGGCGAATTTTCCCGGTTGGTTTTGCACTAGAATTTCCGACTGGTTACGTGGCGATGGTGAAGGATAAAAGTAGCTTGCCGAAGAATGGCGGGCTCCACACCATGGGTGGCGTCTTCGACGCGGGTTATCGCGCGGAGTATAATGTTAATCTCATAAACCTAGGTCAAGAACCTTATCAGATTAAGCGGGGAGATAAAATTGCCCAACTCGTTATTTTTCCCGTCGCGATTGCCGAATTGCAAGAAGTGGAAACTCTGTCTGATTCCAGCCGTGGCGCGGGCAATTTCGGCAGTACGGGGAGATAGTATGAGTGACTTTCTTTTTGTCCCAATTTTGTTAATCTTAGGTTAATGAAAGACAAGCAAATTGAGCGGTTGATTGGGGCCGAGCGGGCGCGGCAGAAGCGAGTGATAAATCTGATCGCTTCGGAGAATTATGTGTCGCCGGATGTACTCACCGCGCTTGGTTCGGAGCTGACGAATAAATATGCCGAAGGGTATTCGGGGAAGCGTTACTACGGTGGCAATGAAATTTCGGATCAGATTGAGAATCTTTGTAAAGAACGCGCACTAAAACTCTACAAGCTACAAGCTACAAGCTGGTCCGTGAATGTCCAGGCCCTCTCCGGCTCGCCGGCGAATCTCGCCGTTTATTTTGCTCTCGTGCCACTCGGAGGGAAAATAATGGGTC
>CAZZED010000042.1:0-17510 GCA_964653115.1 uncultured Candidatus Saccharibacteria bacterium
AAAATGCACATCCGCCCGGGCAAGTACACCGTCGTTGGCAATAACCTCCTTCACCATCGCGACCAGGGTCCTGACCACTCTCCGTCGTAAGGGGAATAAAAAGAAGGGTTGACTCAGGTGATGGTTCAAGAAAGAATGGTGAAGTACTTGAGAACGGTCAAGAAGATGAGGGGAATGGGGCTCATGAAGGTGGAATTGCTCAACCGTAATACTGACACTGCGTCGCTTGTCAGATTTCTCGAGGAGATGGAGGCGCAGGGGAATGTCGAACGTGAGGGGCGACTGTTCACATCAGACGATGATTGATTCGCCATGCCAGAAGTAAAACATCGGGCCCGCTAATTTAATGGCGGGCCCTTTCTCTTTTGCAAATTGTGTTAAGATAGCTTCATGCCGGCGGTTTGCTTCTATTTCCAAGTTCATCAACCTTATCGGGTCAAGCGTTATCGCGTCTTCGATATTGGCCAAGACCCTCACTATTTCAACGATAATTCCGAGACCGATTTAAATAATGGACGAATCTTGCAGAAGGTGGCGCGGAAGTCTTACGAACCAGCCAACGCACTCTTGCTTGAATTATTAGAACGCCATCCAGAATTTAAAGTTAGCTTCTCGCTCTCTGGAGTATTGCTTGAGCAACTAGCCGAATATTCACCGCAGACCCTTGACTCCTTCCGTCGGCTCGTCGACACCGGTCGCGTCTCGATTCTCGGCGAGACTTATCACCACTCACTCGCCTTCTTTTACTCACTACCGGAGTTCGAACGGCAAGTGAAGTTGCATAAGTCGTTGGTGAAAAAGGTTTTCGGCCTGACGCCGAAAGTTTTCCGCAACACTGAACTCTCTTACAATAATAATCTCGGACTCTGGGCTGATCGTAATGGTTACGAAGCCGTCTTAGCTGAAGGCTGGCACCGAATCTTAGGTTGGCGGAGCCTCAACTTCGTCTACCGGCCGAAGGGCGCGAAGCGAGTCAAGCTTCTCCTCAAGAATTATAAATTATCCGACGATGTCGCCTTCCGCTTCTCAGATAAGTCGTGGTCGGAATATCCACTCACCGCGCCCAAGTTCAGTCAATGGGTCTCGGCGGTCAATGGCGCGGGCGATCTCGTCAACCTCTTCATGGACTATGAGACCTTCGGCGAGCACCAATGGGAAGACACCGGCATCTTCAACTTCCTCCGTCACTTACCGGCCGAAATTCTTTCTCACCCCGACAACAGTTTCGTCACCGTGGAGGAAGCGGCCAAGAATTATTCCACTCGGGATGAAGTGGATGCGCCGGAGGTGGTGACGTGGGCCGACACCGAGCGTGATCTCTCGGCTTGGACCGGCAATGATCTTCAGACCTCGGCCCTTCGCGCCGTCTATGATCTTGAAGAACCCGTGCTTGCATCAGGTGATCTAACTTTTCTCAACACTTGGCGTCGTCTCACCACTTCCGATCACTTCTATTATATGTGCACCAAGTGGTTCGCTGATGGCGACGTCCATGCTTATTTCAATCCTTATCGTTCACCCTACGAAGCCTTCATCGCCTTCATCAATGCAACGACCGATCTCCGTTTGCGCTTGGGAGGGGATAAATAGTATAATAAAAGAATGTTGAAGAAAAAATCATTGAGTAAGGCAGTCAAGAAGATTGTTGTTCGTCGGCCTAAAAAAGTCGAACCACTTAAGATTGCGCCGGCGGGCGCTGCTTTTTGGGTCAATAATGGACCGGCCCTTCGTCATCTGCTCGATCTAAGCAAGTTCCTGTCCATTATCACCGCCGAGCAATTCCGCTTCCACACCACTCGGGCTGGTAACGACTTCGCGAAGTGGGTCGGTGCAGTTTTAGGTGATGAGGCTTGCGCTCGAGCGCTTGAGGCATCGAAGACCATCGCGGCCGCGCGCACGGCCGTCGAGAAAGCCCTCAAGCGTTACAATGCCTAAAGCCCTCACTCTCGGCAACGGCAATATTCTTGTTAACCTTGATCACTTGGGTCAGGTGCGTGATTTCTATTTCCCTTATGTCGGGCTTGAGAATCAAGTCGGGGGGCACTTCGTCCATCGAATTGGGGCCTTCGTCGACGGCACTCTCTCGTGGCTTCATGACGATGGCTGGCAGATTAGTGTCGAGTCAGAAGATACTGTCCTTGCTGGCAAGATTCAGGCGATCAATTCACGTCTCGGTGTCTCACTCCTCATTACCGATCTGGTTTACAATGAGAAGAACATTTTTCTTCGCCGAGTGATTGTGAAGAACACTCGACCAGATACAGCCCGCTCCATCATCATCTTTTTCAACCAGCAATTTGAGATGTATGAGTCCCATATGGCCCACACTGTTTACTACGATCCAGTGCGAAAGGTGATAATTCATTACCGTAATCGACGCACTTTCCTCATCAATGCTCAAATTGAGGGTCGAGGCTTCGATGATTATTCCACTGGCGTCTTTGGTACCGAAGGGAAGGAAGGGACACATAAAGATGCTGAAGATGGCGTCTTGGCCAAGAATAATATTGAGCACGGTCAAGTGGATTCGGTCATTGGTCTCACAGCGAATTATCAGCCGCTAGAAGAGAAATTGATTTATTATTGGCTAACGGTGGGAGAGTCCATTAATGAAGTCGGGACTCTGAATGAATACGCTCTCGAACATGGGCCCGGGCATCTCGTCGAGACGACACGCAATTTCTGGCGGGCGTGGGTGACCAGACAGAATTTTAACTTCCACGGACTGGAAGAAAATATAATTAGTTTATTTAATAAATCACTGCTCGTCATGAGAACTCATGTGAGTGGCAATGGGGCGATTATTGCATCTGGGGATTCCAACATTTTACAGAAGGGGAAGGATACTTATTGCTATGTTTGGCCCCGAGATGCGGCCATCGCCGCCCTGGCCTTGAGTGAAGCCGGAGATACTCATGTGGCAAAATTATTCTTTGGTTTCTGTAATCGAGTAATTTCGAAGGATGGCTACTTCATGCACAAGTATAGTCCCGATGAATCACTCGGAAGCTCGTGGCATCCGTGGGTGCGCGATGGGAAGTTCCAATTGCCGATTCAAGAAGACGGGACCGCCCTCGTCCTCCACACCCTCTGGCGTTATTATGAAATCTCTAAGGATTTAGAATTCATCGAGTCAATTTATAATTCGTTAATTAAAAAGACCGCCGACTTCCTCGTCCTCTATCGTGACGAGCAGACTGGTCTGCCTAAGCCGAGCTATGATCTCTGGGAGGAGCGTTTTGGTGTCACCACCTTCACGGCCGCGAGCGTGGTCGGAGCCCTGGCGGCGGCAGCAAAGTTTGCCAAGCTCTTGGGGAAGAAGAAGAGCGAAGTAATTTATCAAGAAGCTTCAGAATCAGTTCGGCAGGCTATTCTCAGTCTTCTCTATGATTCTGATAACCATCGCTTTTGTAAACTTCTTCGTCTAACGGGCGATGAGCTTCATTATGATTTGACAATTGACGCTTCAACGGCCCACGGACTCTCGACCTTCGACATTCTTCCACCGGACGATAAACGTCTGATCAAGGAGATTGCCGACGCCAAGCAGGCGCTGGAAGTGAATTCAAAAATTGGTGGATTGGCGCGGTATCAGAATGATGCTTACAATCGATCTAACCCTTCTTTTCAAGGTAATCCTTGGTTTATCACCACGCTCTGGTTCGCCCAGACGTCGATCAAGGCGGCCAAAAATGAAGCTGATCTTGAGTCGGCGAAAGAAGCGCTTCGGTGGTGCGCGCGGTATGCTTCGGAGTCGGGACTTTTGGCAGAACAGTTGGATCCAGTGACTGGCGAACCACTCTCGGTCTCGCCCCTCGTCTGGAGTCATGCCGAATTCGTGCGAACCGTCATCCAATATCTGGATCGCTTAGAAGACTTTGGTATCTGCCGTGCCTGCAATCCCGTCTCGTAAATTAGGTGGCAAAAGAAAAAGATTTATGCTAAAGTCTAATTATGACTACCGTTACTATTTCTAAGAAAATTACTCGTGGCGCCGAATTAGTAATTATTCCGCGTGAAGAATATGAAAGGTTTAAACAAATTGAAACCGTCTTTTCTCGTGAGAGAGAAGCCGACGACGATATTATTTCTGGGCGCTTAAGTCGTCCTTATCGCAATAGGAAAGATTTAAAAAAGGCATTGGATTTTTTGAAAGGATAATCTTGTGCAGGTACAGGTATGGAAGTTCGGCTAACTAAATCGTTTGGAAAAGACTATCGCCGATTACCCAAAAGACTGCAAGTTTTAGTGGACAATAAACTACTCCTTCTACTCGATAATTCTAGACACCCATCTTTAGGAGTAAAGAAAATGGCGGGTTTTGATTACATTTGGGAAGCGAAAGTTACCAAAGGGTATCGCTTCACTTTCCAAATTGAAGGTCAAACCTATCTGATTCGCCGTGTTGGCCCGCATGACATTTTGAAGACCCCATGACATTACAGTGAAATTTATAATCGACAAAAAAGAGTCAAACACTCGCGCGCGGGTGGGGAAGATTACGACCCCTCACGGCGTGATTGAGACACCGGCCTTTGTGCCGGTCGCGACGCAAGCGGCGTTCAAGGGGGTAACC
This sequence comes from uncultured Candidatus Saccharibacteria bacterium, assembly GCA_964653115.1. GTDB lineage: Bacteria > Patescibacteriota > Minisyncoccia > Phycocordibacterales > JACOZG01 > JAGVGK01. Next base: position 4,577 of record CAZZED010000042.1, read on the forward strand.
CCTGAAGCAGCTAAGGTGGCGGGGACCCAAGTCATCTTCGCCAACACCTTCCACCTCCATCTCTCGCCCGGGGAAGCCGTGGTCAAAGCCGCCGGAGGACTGCATAAATTTATGAATTGGTCTGGCCCGATTATGACCGACTCCGGTGGCTTCCAAGTCTTCTCGCTCGGCGCGGCTTTTGGTCAAGGGGTGTCGAAGGTGGCGAAGGAAGCGGAAGTGGGCTCCCCGCCCGAACGACCGGAGTCGTCCGGTCGGGCGGGCGACGCGGACGAAAATCCTGACCAGGTTTCTTCGTCGGGATCATTAGTAAAAATCGACGACGATGGTGTCGACTTCCGCTCACCGCGCGACGGCTCGCTCCACCGTTTGACGCCGGAATCTTCAATTGCCATCCAGCACGACTTGGGCGCCGACATCATCCTCGCCTTCGATGAATGCACGACGCCCCAAGCGCCGTATGAATACCAACAGGCAGCGCTCCGTCGCACTCACGCTTGGGCCAAGCGGAGCTTGGCCGAGCATCAGAAATTATTAAGGGGACCCGCCTTGTATGGCATCGTCCAAGGTGGCCGTTTTGCTGATCTGCGCGTTGAGAGCGCCCGAATAATTGGAGGGATGGGGCTTGCTCGAACCGACGGTAGTCGGGGCGGGTTCGACGGTTTCGCCATCGGAGGCTCGTTTAATAAAGATGATATCGGTGGCGTGGTGGCGCTCGTCAATGATCACTTACCTCCCGACCGACCGCGACACTTGCTCGGCATCGGCGAGATCGAAGATATTTTTGCCGGAGTCGTAAACGGCGTTGACACTTTCGATTGTGTTACGCCAACGCGCTTGGGTCGACATGGAACAGTGGAGACCAAAGACGGAAGACTTAATTTAGTCTCCAGTAAATTCGCCAACGATTTTAATCCTATCGAAACGGACTGCCCTTGCGCGACGTGCCAGAATTATTCGCGGGCTTACGTCAGTCACCTTTTCCGTTCCAGAGAAATGCTCGCCACGACTCTCGCCTCGATTCACAATCTCTATTTCTTTTCCTCACTTTTAAAACAAATCAGGCAATCAATTTTAGATAGAACTTTCGATGCTTTCAAACAAGAATTCCTCTCGCGCTATTTATAGGGTAGAGTAGGCAGTATGAGTGATAGCCTCTTTAAATTACATAATCCCTTCTCGCCGGCCGGCGATCAGCCGGCGGCGATTAAGTCGCTCGTCAAAGGGCTCGAGCAGAAGTTGGCTCACCAGACACTTCTTGGGGTGACGGGGTCAGGCAAGACCTTCACTATGGCCAACGTCATTAGCGCCTATCAGAAGCCGACTTTGGTCATTGCGCACAATAAGACTCTCGCCGCTCAATTGGCGCAAGAGTATAAAGACTTCTTCCCCGAGAATGCCGTCCACTATTTCGTCTCCTATTATGATTACTACCAACCTGAAGCGTATATCGCGGCGTCTGACACTTATATCGAGAAGGACGCGATGATCAATGAAGAGATTGATCGCCTTCGCCACGCTTCAACCCAAGCGCTACTCACTAGACGGGATGTCATCATTGTCGCCTCGGTTTCGTGTATCTATGGTCTCGGTAGCCCGAAGGATTATGAGAGCGAGAATCTAAAGTTATCAGTGGGGGATAAAATCTCACGTACGGATTTAGCTAAAAGCTTGGTCAGGGTTCATTACGAACGCACCAATGCTGACCTCAAGTCCGGCACCTTCCGCGCCACCGGGAGTGTAATTGAAGTCATCCCGCCGAGTGGTCGAGAGATCTATGCTCTTAGAACTGGGGGAGAGGGGATTGAAGAGATTATCGAACTCAATGCGATTACTCGAGAGATTGTGGGGGAGCGCGACACCGTCTTCCTCTTCCCGGCGAAGCACTTCATCACCAGTAAAGACGCCCAGAAGCGCGCCACCATTTCGATCAAGGAGGAGTTGACGGTGCGGCTTAAAGAATTAATCAAAGTCGGGAAACCTCTCGAAGCCGAACGCTTGAAGCGTCGGACGAATTATGACCTCGCCCTCATGCGCGAGGTGGGCTATTGCTCGGGGATTGAGAATTATTCGCGCCATCTCTCGGGGCGTCGGGCGGGCGAGCCACCGGATACGCTCTTATCATATTTTCCCCGTTCGACAAGTTCAGGGCAAGCAGATTTCTTGACCATCATCGATGAATCGCATGTGACGGTACCGCAGATTGGCGGGATGTATGCTGGCGACCAGAGTCGGAAGAAGACCTTAATCGAATACGGTTTTCGCTTACCCTCGGCGCTGGATAATCGACCGCTCAGGTTTAAGGAATTCCAAGAGCGAGTCGGTCTCACGATTTACACCAGCGCCACGCCGGGTCAGTACGAACTTAAAATGAGTGAAAAAATTGTGGAGCAAATAATTCGGCCGACGGGATTGGTTGATCCGGAAATTGAGGTGAAGCCAGTAACGGGGCGAGCTTCTTATCCCGGCCAGGTGAAAGATTTTATTAAAGAAGCGGAGAAAGAAATTAAAGCCGGTCATCGCGTGATCGCCACCACCTTAACTAAGAAGATGGCGGAAGACTTGAGTAATTATCTCAAAGAAGCTGGTTTCAAGGCCGAGTATCTTCACAGTGATGTGAAGACGATTGATCGGATTAAAATTTTATCCAACTTTCGGCGGGGGGGCCAGGGCGCGAAGGAAGGTTTTGATTGTCTGGTTGGGGTTAATTTGCTCCGGGAAGGTTTGGATTTACCAGAAGTGACCTTGATCGGAATTTTGGACGCTGACAAAGAAGGCTTCTTGCGTTCGACTGTCTCTCTCATCCAGACCATTGGTCGCGCCGCGCGCAACGTGGAAGGGCGCGTCATTCTCTACGCCGACCAAGTGACCGGTTCGATGAAAGCGGCGATGGATGAGACCAATCGCCGGCGGGAGAAGCAATTAGCCCATAATAAAAAGCATGGCATCACTCCGAAAACGATTATTAAAAAGATCAGTGATATCAGTCAGGGAATTCTAGCCGAGCGCACTCGCGCTCTGGCCGAACTCATTCAACTCGATCGCGCGACCTACGGCAGTGATACACGGAAGATTGTGCGAGAAAAAGAGAGGCAAATGCGCGAGGCGGTCAAAGAACTCGACTTCGAAACCGCCGCCCTGCTCCGAGATGAGATTAAGTTATTGACCGAGAAGAAGAAATCCAAAAAATAGAAAAATAAAATATCATAAATAAGAAACGATCGTGGGCTTATTTAGAATATGTTTTTTGAAAAAGAAAAAACCGCCCGGATCGTGATTCGCTGATTAGCGAGACGATTCGGGCGGTCGAGGTGCGACGAGGCGAACTTCGTTTAAGTTGTGGTTTGGGGGGTTGTTGGTGACGGACTCTTTTCGGTAGTAGTGACATCGAGTTTGGAATCAGAGGTAAACACTTGCTTGATGCCCTTGACGACCGACACCACCAAATGAATCACCAACATGTAACCGAAACAAACCAGAAGCCCCACCGGCCCACCATAGATGATGGCGACGATGAACCCAAAGCCTAAAGAGTAGCCGAGACTGTTACCGAGACCGACGATGAGACCGACGATGAGACCACCGATGAGACCGACGATGAGACCGACGATGAGACCACCGATGAGACCGACGATGAGACCACCGATGAGACCGACGATGAGACCGACGCCGAGACCGCCGATGAATTCGTCTCCTGGCATTCTTGCCGGTAGTCTCTTGGTGAGCCAAACAAAAAATGGCAAGACCAAGAAATCCAAGTGCCGAGGTACGGCAAACGGCAGAGTCAAGATCCAGTCTGGTTGCTTGTCGTTTTTTTGGAGTAAGAATAATTCCTTGACCCAGGGGATCGGCCCAACCAAAAGATCCCAACCAAGCCAAAAGACCGCTGTGACCAACATGGTCAGCATCACCGCTTTCTTTGTGTCCACCGGAACCTCTCTTTCTGGCCTATTTCAGCCATAATTTTCAATTCAAGATTGAGCTACCTCAATCGTCTAAGTCCAAGATAGCATAATAGAGTTTAGTTGTCAAGTTTTTTAAAGGGTGCTATGATAAACGACCTACGGCAGTGATACACGGAAGATTGTGCGAGAAAAAGAGAGGCAAATGCGCGAGGCGGTCAAAGAACTCGACTTCGAAACCGCCGCCCTGCTCCGAGATGAGATTAAGTTATTGACCGAGCAGAAGAAATAAAAAACCCGCAACCATCTTCTGTTGGTATAACAAAGAAGGTAGGTTGCGGGGACTGGTCGACATTTTATCGGTATCAGTACACCTCCTTTTCATTCCTTGCGTCGAGCTAACCAAGCTTGCTTAGGTGGGGGTGATAACCCCGTTTAAGTAGTTCGCACCTTTCGTTATGATTTCCTTATCAGTGCTCCCTACAGCCTGTTTTCAGCAACCTTTTTACTCTTTCCCAAGAGTTAGGTCTTCCACTCGACTCATTGTTCAATCCAATTAGTATTATAATCGAATTGAATTTATAGTCAATAGATGATAGACTGAACCGCTTATGTCTAAATCTAGTGACGACAAAATTGTGATTCGGGGGGCGCGGACACACAATCTCAAGAACATTGATCTCGAGTTACCGCGCAATAAGTTCATCGTCTTCACCGGCCTCTCGGGTTCGGGTAAGTCGTCGCTCGCCTTCGACACCATCTTCGCCGAAGGTCAGCGCCGTTATGTGGAATCTCTCTCGGCCTACGCTCGGCAATTTTTACTCCAAATGCAGAAGCCGGACGTTGATGAAATAACCGGTCTCTCACCGGCGATCTCGATTGATCAGAAGACGCGTTCGGGCAACCCACGTTCGACCGTCGCCACCATCACCGAGATCTACGACTATCTCCGCGTGCTCTATGCTCGAGTAGGGAAGCCTCACTGCCTCACTTGCGGTCGCTTGATCGAGAAGCTCTCGCCCTCAGAAATAATTTTATTTATCGAGAAGAAGATTGCGACAGCGAACAAACACGGCACGGTGGTTATCCTTGCTCCGATGATTCGCGGGCGGAAGGGGGAGCACTATCAATTGCTCTATGATCTCCTTGATAAGGGCTATCGCGAGGTGGTCGTCAATGGTGCGCGGAAACTCTTGCGCGAGCGGATTATCTTGGAGAAGAATAAGAAGAATGATATCAGCGCGGTGGTTGATGAGTTAACCCTCAATCAAAAAGCGGATCTTAAAACTCGCTTGGCCGAGGCAGTAGAGAAGGCAATTGATCTCGCCGATGGGTTGGTCGAAGTAAAGCTTGGTGATGAATCTTTCATCATGTCGGTGCGCTTTGCTTGTCCCCACGATGGTTTCTCTTACCCCGAGATTGAGCCACGTCTCTTCTCTTTCAACTCACCTTACGGGGCTTGTCCCGCCTGTCGCGGTCTTGGGACCAAACATCTCTTCGGTGACGACCCTTGCGCCACTTGTGAGGGGCATCGACTGCGCCCCGAAGCTCTCGCGGTCACCGTGGCCGAGCTCAACCTCGCTCAATTCACCGCCCTTTCTATCATCAAGGCCAAAGAATTTATTACGGAAGCGAAATTGACTAATAAGGAGCGCGAGATTGCCAAGGTGATCTTGAAGGAGATTGAACATCGCCTCCAATTCTTGCTTGACGTTGGTCTCGATTACTTGACGCTCGACCGTCGCGCCCACACGCTCTCGGGCGGTGAATCCCAGCGGATTCGCCTCGCCTCCCAGCTCGGCTCGCGTCTCGTCGGGACGCTCTATGTGCTCGATGAACCAACGATTGGACTTCATCCGCGGGACAATGAACGACTGGTCAAGACCTTGAAGGACCTCCGCGACCTCGGCAATACGATTATTGTGGTTGAGCACGATGAAGACACTATCTTTAGCTCGGATTACTTGGTCGACATCGGTCCCGGGGCGGGGATCCACGGGGGCAAGATTGTGGCTTCAGGCGAGACCGAGAAGTTCTTGACCGCCAAAACTAATAATTTTGGCTCGCTCACAATCGATTATTTGCGCGGGGATGAGTCTATTCCTCTGCCCACGACGCGTCGCACGGAAGAGCGCGGGGCGATCAAGATTCGGGGGGGCAAGATTTTCAATATCACGGATCTTAATGTCACGCTACCCTTGGGACGACTTGTGGCGGTGACTGGTGTCTCGGGTTCGGGCAAGTCATCCTTCGTTTACGAGATTCTCCACAAGAATCTGCAAGGCCGATTCGAGAAGCGTTATCGCACCAATGAGATTTATAATTGTCGCGAATTCACCGGCACGGAGTATGTGAGCCGGACCATTCTCATTGATCAGTCGCCAATTGGTCGGACCCCGCGCTCGAACCCAGCCACTTACACCGGCGCCTTCACTTGGATCCGTGATCTCTTCGCCGCCACGGAGGCGGCGCGGGTGCGGGGGTGGAAGGCTAACCGCTTCTCCTTCAATGTGAAGGGTGGTCGGTGCGAAGCTTGCCAAGGCAATGGCACCATCGCCGTTGAGATGCACTTCTTGCCGACCGTCTATGTGGAATGTGACATCTGTCGGGGCAAGCGCTTCGACAAGGAGACGCTCGAGGTGGTGTATCAGAAGAAGAATATTTATCAGGTGCTTCAGATGACCGTGGAGGAAGCTTTAAAATTTTTCGCTGATATTCCGGCCATCGCTGATCGGCTGAAAACTTTAAACGAAGTGGGGTTGGGTTATCTTGAACTTGGTCAATCAGCCACGACGCTCTCGGGTGGCGAAGCCCAACGGGTCAAGATCTCTTCCGAACTCTATCGACCGATGACCGAACGCACGATTTACTTACTCGATGAGCCGACAGTCGGGTTGCATTATGAAGACGTGCGGCATCTCATTATCATTTTGCAAAAGCTCGTCGAGCGGGGGAATAGTGTGGTGGTGATTGAGCACAACTTGGAGGTGATCAAGAACGCCGATTGGGTGATTGATATGGGCCCGGAAGGCGGGGCGGGTGGGGGAAAAATAATGGCTCAAGGGACGCCGGAGATGGTGGCGAGCGTCGCCCAATCCCACACGGCCAAATATCTCAAACGCGTTTTGAAAAAGAAATAAATGTTGTCGCTCAAGACAGTTAACAAATTACCAGACGCGCCGGGAGTGTACTTCTTTACTCGGGGCAAAGAGATCTTGTATATCGGCAAGGCGACATCGCTCCGCGATCGGGTGCGGAGTTACTTGCGACTCGAGGTGGTCGAGAGTCGGGGCGAGCGGATTGTGCGGATGCTCACGCTCGCGACGGGGGTGCGCCATGAGCCGACAGAGTCGGTGCTCGAGGCACTCTTGCTCGAATCAGAATTGATTAAGAAACACCAGCCGAAATATAATGCGCGCGAGAAGGATGACAAAAGTTATTGGTATGTCGTCATCACCAAAGAAGAATTTCCGCGAGTGTTAATGGTTCGCAGGAGTAAGCTTCAAGAAGAGGAAAATTCTGATCGCTTTACCCATCTGCTGATGGGCTCCGACACGACTCAGAATTTTCCTCTTCTTTCCGCTTACGGCCCCTTCCCCAACGCCAGTGAATTACGTGAGGCTTTGCGCTTGATTCGTAAAATTTTACCTTATCGCGACAATTGCAAACCACTTTCAAACAAACCTTGCTTCAACGCGCAAATCGGACTTTGTCCAGGAGTGTGCTCGGGGGGAATTATCAAGACGGATTATCGTCGACGAGTCAGTCACCTCAAATTACTTCTCGCCGGCCGAGTCCGACCGCTCACCGCCACCCTCACGCGCGAGATGAAGGCAAGCGCGCGTCGACGTGACTTCGAACGCAGTGGCGAATTGCGAGATCAAATTCGCGCCCTGACCCATATTCAAGACATCGGGTTGATTAAAAAGTCAATGTCAAGGACAGTCCTTGACATGAATTTTCGGATTGAATCATATGACATTGCTCACTTGGCTGGCAGTGGTGCGGTCGGGGTGATGGTCGTGTCCGAAGCTGGGGAATTGGAAAAGAGTGGTTATCGAAAGTTTAAAGTGGCGAATAAGGGAAACGATCTCGCCAATTTGCGCGAAGTGTTCGAACGACGCTTCGCCCATGGCGAATGGTCTCTTCCCAATTTAATTATTGTTGACGGAGGATTGAATCAGTTGAATCTGATTAAAAAAGTTTTAATTGAAAATAAACTAAAAACTCCCGTCACGTCGGTGGTGAAAGACGAAAAGCATAAACCCAAAGATATTCTCGGTGATCAAAGAATGATTACCAATCACCGCGCCTTAATTCTCCGCCTCAATCACGCTACTCACAATTTCGCTCTTCGTTACCATAGGCAGCGATTGCGCAGGCGAGTATAATAGAGGTGAATGGAAATACCACGGCATATTCATCTGACTGAGCTCGGCCGGCGAACAGTGAACCCCTTGGTCTTCTGGGGCGTGATTACCTTTATGCTCTCGATTGCTCTTGTTCTCATTATCAACGCCGCGGGGATCAATAGCGGCGTCTATGTGCTCCTACTCATTCCCGTGTTGGCTTACCTCGTCATCATGGGATTCTTTATTCATTATGTCTCGAAGTTGAATCGGGAACGAAATCGTCTTCTCGCCGATCAAGTTCGTCTAGAAGCATCTAAGGTTGATGAATTTCAAAAGTTAAATCAGGAATTGGAGGGTTATGCCAAGCAACTCTTCGGTAAAGACTTCGAATTGGCGCTGGCCAACAAACGTCTCGAAAATTTAGAGCAAGCTAAGTCAAAATTTGTTTCTGTCACAACTCATCAACTGCGGACACCGCTCTCGGCGATTAAGTGGACTTTCCACATGTTACTCAATAATACTCTCGGGCCAACGACCCCCGACCAGCATCAATTCATTGAGAAGGGATATGAGAGCACCCAGCGAATGATTGCGATCATCAACGATCTCTTGAACGTTGATTATACCCAGGCTGATGGCTCGGACTATAACTTCGTCCCCGTTGACCTACCCGCCCTGATTGAGAGTATCATGTTCGAATTCTCGAATCCCGCTGAGAGTAAGAAGGTCACTCTAAAATATGATAAACCGAAGACCCCCTTACCTACCATCTCAGCTGATCCGATTAAATTGAGTATGGTGATTGAGAATCTGATTGATAATGCCATGAAGTATACCCCCAAGGGCGGGCAAGTGACAGTCACCGTGAGTGATGCTAGAATGAATAGTGCCGAGAGTAGTCTCGAGTTCGTGGTCTCGGACACGGGAATTGGGATTCCGGTCGTTGAAAGAGATAAGATTTTCCATCGCTTTTTCCGCGGGTCGAATGCCATCAAAATAGAGACCAACGGGACAGGTTTGGGACTTTTCATCTCTCGCGATATCATTGAGAAGCATGGTGGGGCGATCTGGTTTGAGACCAAGGAGGGGGAGGGAACGCAATTCCACTTCACCATCCCGGTGCATCGAAAAAATTAATATTAATAATTAAGACCACAATATTTATGGAAGAAACAACCGAAAAGAAAACTATTTTAATTGTCGAGGATGATGAGTTCCTGCGCTCCCTCACCGCCAAGCGCTTGGAAAAAGAGAATTATCATATTGAAGTCGCCGTTGATGGTGAGAATGCCATTTCCGTTATTGAGACAATCAAACCAAGCCTAATTTTGCTCGACTTACTTCTCCCTGGCAAAGATGGATTCGAAGTCCTCAAGAAAATTCGGGGGACTGAAGCAACTAAGGCTATTCCCGTCATCATCTTCTCCAATTTGGGTCAGAAGGAAGACATTGAGAAGGCCAAGGCTCTCGGCGTGGACGACTTCCTCATTAAGGCAAACTTTACCCTCGACGATGTTGTCGGTAAGATCAAAAAGTTAATCAGTTAGAATCAATTATGGATAAAGCTCGGGTTGGCGTCTTGCGCGGTGGCATGAGCCACGAGTATGAAGTCTCACTTGCGACCGGCGGGAGTGTCTTGCGCCACTTGCCGGCGGGTTATCATAGTCAGGATATCTTAATTGATCGAGAAGGCGTCTGGCACTTGAGTGGATTGCCGACGGCCCCAGCGCGAATTGCGCGCCAAGTTGACGTCTTTTTCAACGCTCTTCACGGTGAATATGGTGAAGATGGTAAGATTCAACAAATCTTAGATGGCTTGGGGGTGCCATACACCGGTTCTGGCTCGGTCTCTTCGGCCCTCGGGATGAATAAAGAGGCAGCCAAAAATATTTTCCGCCAAGCGGGGCTCAAGGTCTCGCCCGGGATGGTGGTGAGACAAACCGTCGATAGTGAGAGCGCTCTGGTGGCGCGAGAAGTTTTCAAAACTATTTCGCCCCCGTGGGTAGTGAAGCCCAATGATAGGGGATCTTCGGTGGGACTCTCCTTCGTGCGAACGATGAAGGAGTTGGCCGAGGCGATTGAGCTGGCGTGGCAAGTCTCCCCGACCATTCTCGTCGAGCACTACCTCCGTGGTCGCGAAGCGACCTGTGGGGTGATCGACGGCTTCCGCGGGCAGGAGCACTACGCCCTGCCACCGATTGAGATCAGGCGACCGGCGGGGAAGCTAGTCTGGGATTATAAGGATAAATATAGCGGTGAGACGCAGGAAATTTGCCCGGGGAACTTCAGTGACAAAGAGAAGCAAGATATTGAAGCGTTATCCGTGGTGGCGCATAAAGCTTTGGGTCTTAGGCACTATTCGCGATCCGACTTCATCATCACTCCACACGGTACTTATCTTCTCGAGACCAATAGCCTCCCCGGACTAACCGATGAATCACTTTTGCCTAAAGCTCTGAAAGCCGTTGGTTGCTCCTACCCAAACTTCCTCGACCATGTTATAAAGTTGGCACTCGAGGGCCGTTAAGCCCCGACGGGCCGTTAGCTCATTTGGTAGAGCACCACATTTGCAATGTGGGGGTGACCGGTTCGAATCCGGTACGGTCCATAATGGCAAGATTGCACTTTGCCACGACAAGAGTAGAGTATAATTAAAAAATATGAAAAAATTTACTTGTAAAGAAATTATGAACGGGGCGGGCGGGTGTGAGCTCGAGTTTAGTGGCGAGGCGCCAATGGAGGTGGCGAGCCAATGTGGTAAGCATGTGGCTGGTTCGACCGACGAAGCTCATAAGCCAATGCGTGAGATGATGTCGAACCCCAATCACACCGAAGAGGAAAAGAAAAAGTGGTTTGAATGGTTTGCCAGCGAATGGGATAAGAAGTCTGAATCCTAACTCTTGCTTAAAAATTATTATCTCTCTCACCCCAACCAGTTGATGGGGGATGCACCGTGTTTGGCGAGATAATTATTCGTCTGACTGAAGACCCCAGCATATTTTTACGCAAGGTTCGACCTTGCGGGAGGAACAACCAGTTAATTGGTTCTCTATTGTGGTCAATTAAATACTTATTTGTCTGACTGAAGGGGCGGGAGCCGAAGAAGCCATTTGATGCGGAGAAGGGGGAGGGGTGGGCGGATTCGAGAATTAAGTGTTTGGCGGGGTTGATTAAATTCTTTTTCTCTTTCGCATAGCGACCCCAGAGGAGGAAGACGAGCCCGTCGCGCTCGCGGGAGAGCGTCTCGATCACTCGGTCGGTAAAAGTTTCCCAGCCCTGGCCTTGGTGCGAAGCGGGCGTACTCGCCCGCACCGTGAGAGTGGCGTTCAAGAGGAGCACGCCTTGTCTGCCCCAACTTTCCAAATTACCGTGAGGGGGGATCGCGCCACCACCGAGATCAGTCACAATCTCTTTATAAATATTTTTCAGCGAGGGCGGCATGGCGATCGCTTCGGGGACGGAGAAGCAGAGGCCATGCGCTTGCCCCGCGCCATGGTAAGGATCTTGGCCTAAGATCACAACCGAGACTTGATCGAAGGGGCAGATCTCGAAAGCGCGGAAAATAAATTTTGGCGGGGGATAGACTTTCGCCGTGAGATATTCTTGTCGCACGAAGTCGGTGAGCGTCTTGAAGTACGGCTCACTAAACTCGTTCGCGAGCGCCGTCTTCCAACTTGGTTCCAATTTTACCTCCATATTACTTTGGTGGACTCACCGGGAGTTGAACCCGGGTTTCGTCAATGCGAATGACGCGTACTACCACTATACGATGAGCCCAATCGGGGCACTGGGATTCGAACCCAGAGTCTCACGAACCCGAATCGTGAATGTTACCGTTACACCATGCCCCGTTCGAACCTACTTTATCAAAAATTCTTGAAAAAATCCAGCAATGGTGATATATTAGTGGTATGACTATTCATCAATTTATTAAAGCCAGGCCATATTTGGTTTGGTATGTTAAAGATTTAGACAAACTCGACGAGGCTTCAGTCGTCGAGCATGTTTTGAATTACGGCGATTGGGATGATGTGCAAGGGATGATCAAAATTTTAGGGATGCAAAAGACCGCTCAGATTTTCCGCCGCAAGTCCACTCCCGACAAGTTTGGTCGACAAAATTATCGTCCGGAAATTAAATATTATTTTAATTTATATTTTAACAAATATGCCAATGCATAAAGAAGTTCTCACTAAAGAACAAGTCAAGTTTCTGCCTTTTGTGGCTGGATTTTCCAAAGATTTCGGACTGGTCGGCGGGACTGCGATTGCGCTTCATCTTGGCCATCGCCGGTCCGTAGATTTTGATCTCTTTTCCCAAAAAAAATTCGGTAACCAAAGCTTGCTTAATAAAATCTTGCGTCACTTCAAAACCGATGAAATTATCGTAAATAGGTTGGGGGAACTGACGCTAATAATCGAGGGAGTTAAATTTACTTTTTACCAATTTCCCTTTCTTCTTGATTACGCCGAAACTTTTGAGGGAATCAAGTTGCCCAATCTTTTAACTCTGGCCGCAATGAAGGCATTTGCACTAGGCCAAAGAACAAAATGGAAAGATTATGTGGATTTGTATTTTATAATCAAAGACAATTTTTCTATTGGAGAAATATCACAAAAAGGCAAACAGTTTTTTGGAGACAACTTTAATGAAAAACTGTTCAGAAGCCAACTTGCCTATTTT
>CAZZED010000043.1:0-6288 GCA_964653115.1 uncultured Candidatus Saccharibacteria bacterium
GCAGGTCACCACTCGGCTGGCGCAAAAGGAGATTGAACTCACGGTGGCGCCGGAAATGATGGATTATCTGGCCCGGCTCGGTTTCAGTCCCGAGTACGGCGTGCGCCCGCTCAAGCGCTTGATTCAAACTAAAATTCTTAATCCCGTGGCCGAATATATCATCGCTCGCAAGCTCGCGAATGGCGGGGTGGTGGCGGTCTCGATGAAGAATGGTGAACCCGCGATTGAATTGACTAAAAGTTATCGTGGCCCCAATCGGATCAAACCACCGGTTAAAGAAAATGAGGAAACGATTGCCTACGCGTCATAAATCACGTAGTATTTGAGCGTAGAAGTAGAGCTTTAAAAAGTTGCGTCGGTACTCAAGTGGTCAACGAGGGGAGACTGTAAATCTCCTGGCTTCGGCCTCCGTTGGTTCGAATCCAACCCGGCGCACCAGTTTGTATTGTATTGTTGAAGAGAAGTAAGTGTTCTATAATTGTGCTAATGAAGCTACAAGCTACAAGCTACAAGCTAAAACCTAATTCCGGTTTTACTCTCATCGAACTTCTTGTTGTCATCGCGATTATCTCCCTTCTGTCGAGTATTATTTTAGCGTCCCTCGGCCAAGCCCGAGAGAAGGCGAAGATCGCGAAGGTTAGAGAAGAATTAACCCAAATGCGCACGGCGATGTATCTCTTTTTAGATGATAAAAAAGAATTGCCACCGGTGTATGACGGAACTTCGGGGGGGGATAATTGTACCGCTTGTGTTGGAGCACCAGCTCCACCCTTTATTTGCGCCGATGGAATTTTACCTGGTGGGTGGCCTGTTGTTATGGGGGAACTTATTCCCGCGGCTGGTACTAAATACGTGGCTTCCCCTATAATTCTTGACCCATGGGGAAACACTTTTTGCTACGACGATAATTATAAAGATCCGAATAACTGTACTGAGGCCACAGTCCTATGGTCTATGGGGCCGAACGGAGTCAGTAATACTCCTCAAGTCCCCAATTCAACAGCCGGTTTCTTGGGTGACGACATTGGGATCTTCATTTACAACCCCGAATGCTAGCTAATTTGCAATTCCTACCCCTTTCTGCTACCCTACTTTAATCTTTAAGTTTTTAATTTTAAGTTAATTTATCGTGTCCCAAGATCAACTAATCCGTTTGGCCTGCAAGATCTGCAAGCGCACCAATTATTGGAGCCGGAAGAACCGGAAGCTTGTCGAGCGCAAGATTGCGCTCAAGAAGCATTGCCGTTGGTGTAAGAAGCACACACTTCATCAAGAGGGGAAGAAGTAAAAGGGCGGGCCCACCCCGACTCGAACGGGGAACTACGCTTTTGGAGAGCGCTGTTTTACCATTGAAACTATAGGCCCAGTGTCTTCTATCTTAGCTTATTTTCGAATAAAGTCACGTACCAACTTTTCCGCTTCCTGATAATTTTTCACCCATTTAATATCTTTATTCCGTTTCCACCAAGTCATCTGTCTTTTGGCATAACGCCAAATGTCGCGTTCCAGCTTGCTGAGTAAGTCTTTTTTACTAATTTTGTTTTGGAGATAAAGAGCGACGTAGCGATATTCCAAACCGAAAGCTTCGAGTCGCTTCCAACTCACCCCGTTGGCGTGAAGTTTTTTCACTTCGCCGATCAAACCAGCGCGAAGACGCTTGAATAACCGTTCGTGAATATTCTGACGAAGTTTGTCTGGGTTCACCGCGATGCCAATTTGCAACAAATGGCAAGGGTCGCCCTTGCCAAAACAAGGGCGACCCTTAATACCCAAGGGTGGCACGTGGCCGAGCTTGGTTGCGATCTCAATGGCGCGAATCAAGCGGGGGCGATTATGTTGATCAATATTTTTAAATCTTTTTAGGTCCAGATTTTTTAACCTATGAGCTAATTTTTCAGTCGGAAGCTTTTCTAATTTGGCGCGCAATTTAGGGTTGGGTGGCACTGGCGGGAGAGTAAGATTTTTTATCAACGTGTCAACATAGAAGCCGGTGCCACCACAGATGATTGGCAACTTTTCCCGTTGGGTAATTTCTTCGATTTTTTTTCGACCTAATTTCTGGAAATCAGCCGCCGAGAAAACTTTCTTTGGATTCACAATGTCGAGTAAATAATGGGGGATGCCCTTCATTTCTTGCTTTGTAATTTTACCACTGCCAATATCTAACCCACGATAAACTTGCCGCGAATCGGCGGAAATAATTTCACCCTTAAATTTCTTGGCCAACTTCACCGCCAGCGCACTCTTCCCACTCGCCGTGGGACCGATGACCGTGATGATCTTGGATTTAAAATTAGACAAGAGTATGTCCCCGGGGGGAATCGAACCTCCATCGCAAGCTTCGGAGGCCTGCGTTTTATCCATTAAACTACGGGGACTTATCAAATGCCGGAGGAGGGAGTCGAACCCTCATGCCCTTGCGAGCGATAGATTTTGAGTCTATTGCGTCTGCCATTCCGCCACTCCGGCTTTTATCAAGCTGTTAGCTTCTAGCTTACAGCTTCTAGCAGATAGAGGCAATCCTATGTTAAAATAAACTCATGTCTGAGATTTATAATGATTCAGTCTTCTGGATCGAGGTGGGGAAGATCAAACCCAACCCCTTCCAACCCCGCCGCGAATTCGACGAAGATCGTCTCCGCGACTTGGCCGACTCCATCCGACAATATGGTATCTTGCAACCCCTCGTCATCACCCGCCGCGAGAATGAGCGCGAGGACGGCAGTCTCTATGTGGAGTATGAGCTGATCGCTGGCGAGCGTCGCTGGCGCGCCTCCCAACTCGCCGGTCTCTCGCAAGTGCCTTGCCTCATCCGCGCCGGTGGTGATAACGACAAACTTAAACTGGAGATGGCAATTATCGAAAATCTCCAGCGCGAGGATCTTAACTCCGTCGATCGCGCTCTCGCCTTCGAGCGGTTAGTGAAAGAATTTAAGTTAAAGCATACCGAGATCGCGAAGAAGGTCGGCAAGAGTCGCGAGTATGTGACCAACACGCTCCGCATTTTAGCCTTGTCCGAAGAGATGCTCGACGCGATCACGGCCGGCAAGATGACCGAGGGGCACACCCGACCGCTCCTCATGCTCATTGATTACCCCGAGGCGCAGACCAATCTTTTTCAAGAAATTATCATTAAACGACTCAATGTGCGCGAAGCCGAGCAGATCGCGCGCCGGACGGCCAATGACCGTGTGCGGAAAAAAGAATATATTCTCGATCCGGCGATTATGGAACTGGAGCAAAAACTCGCCACGACGCTCGGCGCGCGAGTCTCCGTGGAGCGGCGCGAGGCCGGTGGCAAGGTGACGATCGACTTCTTCACCACCGACGACCTCCGCAATCTCCTCGATCGCCTCGCCGCTGGCGAATTCAACCCGAGTCAACCCCTTCAACCGCTCACGACCCAAGCTTCCGATTCGCCAGACTTTATCACTGATCAAATCTCAATCCCTACTCCTGACCTCGATCCCGACCCCGAACAAGATCTCTATAATATCAAAAATTTCACGGTTTAAGTTTTAAGCTTCTGCGGATTGTGATTCGGGCAGATTTTATTTGAACAGCGGACGGGGATGGTTTTCGTCCCGGCCATCATCAGGGCGCCGCATTGGGGGCAGAGGTCGCCCGTTGGTTTGGCTTTAATGGCATTCTTGCAAGCGGGGTAATTGGTGCAACCGTAGAAGATACCATAGCGCCCCCGACGCTCGGCCATCGTCCCCTTATTGCAGACGGGGCACTTGACCCCCGTGTCAGCCGCCGCGGCGGCCGCCTCATCTTGCTTCACGAACTTGCACTTGGGGTAATTCGAGCAGGCGACGAAGCGGCCATAGCGACCGTCGCGCTCGACTAATTTCCCATTGGCACAATCGGGGCATTTCTCACCTGTCTCCTTCGGCCCTTGCATCGCTTCACCCGTCGCGCTCCGCGCCCCCACGCAATCGGGGAAGCGATTGCAACTTAAAAATTTCCCACTCTTCCCGAGCTTCCAGACCATCGGACTATCACAAGTGGGGCACTTGAATTCCACCGGACCGTCGCCCAAGTTGCTGATCTTCGGCAACTTCTTCTTCGAGAGCACGGCGCGGTGGAAGGGGCCGTAAAAATTTTGCATCAATTTAAGATATTCCAATTTCCCATTCGCGATCTCGTCAAGATCATCTTCCATCTTGGCGGTGAAGGTGTCGCTAATGTAGTCGTGGAAGTGAGTGGTGAGGAAGTCGCTAACAACCTCGCCCGTCTCGGTCGGGTGAAGCGAGCGAGCGATCTTGTCCACATAGCCACGGTCGACAATCGTCTTGATGGTAGAGGCGTAAGTGCTGGGCCGGCCTATCCCGCGCTTCTCGAGCTCCTTCACGAGGCCAGCCTCGCTATAGCGATTAGGCGGGGTCGTCTCCTTGCCTTCGCTCTCGATTCCCTTGAGCGTGAGTGGGTCGCCCTTCGCTACGGCGGGGAGCTCGCGCTCTTCACCGCGCGCCGCCGGGTCCGCCCGAAGCCAACCGTCGAACTTGATTGCGTAACCCCCCGCGGTGAAGGTGGGCAGGGTGTCATTACTGGTGGTGGCAGTGATCGTGGTCTGCGCCCCTTCGGCGTCCGCCATTTGCGAGGCGAGGGTGCGCTTCCAGATGAGATCATAGAGCCGACGCTCGCCCTCGCTCCCGCCGCCCGAGCGCGTCCCAATCTTCGTTGGCCGAATCGCTTCGTGAGCCTCTTGAGCGTTCTTACTCTTCGTCTGATAGAAGCGTGGTTTGTCAGCATAGGTCGGGCCGTATTCTTGGCGGGCGAGAGCCACCATCTCGGCCGCCGCTCCGGCGTTTAAGTTGGTGCTGTCGGTACGCATGTAGGTGATGAGACCGGCTTCGTAAAGATGCTGGGCGTGGCGCATGGTGACGGCCGGTGAGAAGCCGAGGCGCGAGGAGGCCGCCTGCTGGAGGGTGGAGGTGGTGAAGGGCGGTCGTGGCCGACGAGCGACACTTCGCGCTTCGAGATCGGCCACTTGCCACTTGGCCTCGCGGCCAAGCATCACAATTTTATCTGCTTCCGCTGCGCTCTTGGGTTCAACCGTGGCGGTGAATATAATTTCTTCACTTTTAGTTGTTTTTAAAATCGCCGTGATGACCCAGAATTTTACGGGGATGAAAGCGCGAATCTCCTTCTCCCGCTCCACGAGAATGCGCAGGGCGGGGGACTGGACGCGACCAGCCGAGAGACCGTAGCGCAACTTCTGCCAGATGAGACCCGAGAGATCGTAGCCGAAGAGACGATCGAGCACGCGCCGCGCCTCTTGCGCTTGGAGGAGATTCTCGTCGATGGCGCGCGGGTGAGTCAGAGCTTCCTCCACCGCTTCTTTGGTAATTTCATGGAAGACAACCCGATTCGACTTTTTACTATTCAAGCCTATCGCCTCGGCGATGTGCCAAGCAATCGCTTCACCTTCTCGATCCGGGTCGGTGGCGAGATAGATCACCGAAGAATTCTTGGCTGCGTGCTTGAGCTCATCCACGACGCGCTCCTTCCCCTTCACCACTTCATAACGCGGGATGAAGCCGCCTTCGATATCGATCGCGTTCTTATTCGACTTAGGTAAGTCACGGATGTGGCCGACGCTCGCGAGCACGCGATAATCGCTCCCGAGATATTTGCTAATCGTTTTCGCTTTCGCTGGCGACTCCACGATCAGTAATTTCTTCTCCGCTAGTGTAGACATTGAGTTACATTAGTACTACGTCTGAATTATTTTTGCAAATTGGCCGTCAAGCGAATCTCCCCTAAAGTCTCTTGAATCAAACCCTTCAACTCCATCGTGGCGAGGAGGACGTTGGTCTCGCTCGTCGGTTGCTCGAGTTGGCGAATGAGTTCGTCGCGCGCCAATGGCTCAAGGCTAAGCAGTTCAATCACCGCTTGCTCGGTCTTCGAGAATAGATTGAGGTCAAGGGTCGCACCACCACCTTCATCGTCATCCGTCTTTAGCCCGAGCATTTCTAGCAAATCAGCACTGCCGGTAATCGGCGTCGCGCCACTGCGGATCAGTTGATTAGTGCCGAAGGATTGGGGCGAGAAGATGGAACCCGGCACGGCGCCAACTTCGCGGTTGTAGTCAAGTGCCAAGCGCGCCGTGATGAGCGTGCCCGACTTCTCACCGGCTTCAATAATGAGAATCGCCTTGGCGAGTCCGGCCATAATTCGGTTACGGCGGGGGAAGGTGTGAATACCCGCCGGCGCCGTGGGGGGAAGTTCGGAGAGGAGCGCTCCGCCTTGCTCCACAATCTGATCAGCCAAGCGCGTGTTGGA
>CAZZED010000044.1:0-5085 GCA_964653115.1 uncultured Candidatus Saccharibacteria bacterium
CAGACGGATCTGCACAAGGGTCTTTTCCATAGTGATAGTCCTATTATAATCATTAGTATTATTAAGTCAAGCGAATGTATCCGTCCAGCACATTTGAGACTCCGGCTCTACTAATTGATTGCAAATATACCGCAGAGGACAAATTAAACCAAGCGACCAGTGGGGACGACGCGTATTGTACCAGAGAAGCCAGTCCATCAGTTGGCGATTAAACTCCTCCAGATCATAAGCCAAGAGCTGACGATGGGTGTTAATGAAAGCCTCGACAAGCGTGCGATTGAACCGTTCGATCTCGGAGTTCATCTTGGGTGAACGGGGGTAAGTGTGGAAGTGAACGATACCATGGTGGACTAAAGCCACCTCGAAATGCTTAGCAAACTCGGAACCATTGTCAGTTTGCAAATGAGTAATGGGGAAGGGGGACACTTGTCGGGAATGGTCCAAGAAATCGGTCGTGGCGATTGAAGAATGATTGGCGTAGGCATAGGCGAAAGCAAACTTGTTGCCGCAATCCATCGCGGTCACAATGTAGCGTTTAATCCCATTGGTGAAGCGCACGATGGAATCAGCTTTGACTAACTCACCCTCGTGCCCCCGACTCCGCAATTTCACCTTGCGTTTGATTGGTTTTCTTTCAATGAGGTTACCGGTGCGGGCGTAGAAGGAAAGCTTGGTAAACTTAGGCAACTTACCCTGTTTCTTTAAGTCATTAAGCATCCGGCCGACCGTGGAAGCGGAGTAAGAAGCAATGTCATCAGCTTTCAAGAGAACCGCTAACTTGTCTTTGGAAAGGGTTGGGTCGTATTGACGTTCGTGAATGATGAAATCTTGAACCGCCAGAGGAATAATCCGTCGACGTCTAGTTTTGGGTGCAGTGCTACCCTTGTTCAAGCCCTCGAGTTTCCCCTTGGTCTCTTTGAGCTTAGCTTGCCAGCGAAACAGAGTGGGGCGGGAAACTTTGTAAGCTTCGTGAGTGGCGGCTAAACCGTATCTCTTCCAGAACGAGAGGATCAGCGCTCTTTTCTGGGCAATTTCTTGAATCATATACCGCCAGCGTATACCTCTCTCGGCGGCCACCACAAATCCTCTAGTGTCTCGATATTTATTAAATTGGCGCATAATGAAACTCAATTAAGAGTCTCATATGTTTCTGAACTTATGCATAGCAATGTCAAGGGTCGCCCTTGACATTAAAAGGTGGCTTAGAATATGATTATTTTGAAAACGATTACCGCCGACTGCTACCCATCGCTTCAAGATAAACAACGCGCTTTTCTAATCTGACAAAATCCTGGTAATCCACTTTTTGTTTAAGTTCACCCTTAATTTCCTCCAATCGGATCATAATATTGCCGATCATTTCGGTATGAGAATCTAATTTCTTATCCACCTTTTCCAGTTTATCCCCAAAAGCCGATAATTGCTCTCCAAAAACCTTGTTGTGGGATCTAATATCTTCAAGCGCGACAGTATATTGATCGCGTTTGGCTGATGTGTTTTTCTTGTTTTTTACCATAGTTCTATTTTACCCTACTAGAAAATTTTTGCCAGACGACGAGAAGGGGTGAGGCGATGAAGATGGAGGAGTAGGTGCCGACGAGAACACCGATCGCCATGAGGAGGGAGAAGTCGCGCGTGGCGGTGGCGCCATAGAAGAAAATAACAAGCAAAACGAGGATGATGGTGAGGGAGGTGTTAATCGAACGGGAAAAGGTTTCCGATAAGCTTCGGCCAACTGTTTCTGAAAAGTCCAGACCGACATGCTTTTTAAGATTCTCCCGAATCCGATCGAAGACGACAATTGTGTCATGCACCGAGAGACCCAAGATCGTGAGGAGGCCAGTGAGGAAAAGGGCATCGGCTTCGAACCCACGCACCGCGCTAAGATATGAAAAGATGCCAATCGGGATAATCAGATCATGGAGCAAGGCGATAAAAGCGACCACCCCATACTTCCACGAGCTGACCGGTCGCGACACTTTGCGAAAGGCGAAGGCAACGAAGAGAATGATCAGAATAACAACCAAGGCAATGGCGAGAATCCCCTTCTTGGCCAATTCTTCGCCGATGGTCGGGCCGATCGAACTAAAACGCTTCTCGGTTGGCGCCTGCTTGTCTACAGAGCTTGGCAAGGCTTTAACTAATGTAACGTGCTCGGTTTCGGTTAAAGTTTTAGAACGAATGATCACATCTTGCTCGCCGGCCACTTGAACGGAAACTGTGCCGAGATCGAGTTTGGCCATCGCCTCGCGCACCAGATCCACTTCCGGCCGAGCCCCCTTGTAAGTCACCTCGAGAATTGACCCGCCAGTGAAGTCGGTCCCGAGCTTAAGCCCATAATACTTGAGTGACCAAAACGAACCAACAATTAAAATAGTTGAGAGTAAGAAGAAAAAATTTTTATATTTAATAACGAACATAAAATAATTAATGGGTTAAACCCGAGCCGAAGAGGAAGCGGTTAAGGCGATTGGTGTGACGCACACCGATCGAGAGGAGGAAGGTGCGCGTGATACTAATCGCGGTAAGCATACTGATTAAGACGCCGATGGCCAAGGTGAGGGCGAAGCCTTTAATCAAACTCGTGCCAAACCAAAAGAGAACGATGGCCGAGATAATTGAAGAGAGGTTAGAATCACGGATTGAAGCCCACGCCCGGGTGAAGCCGTGGCTAATGGCATCGTGCATATTGTCGGTGTGACGCATCTCCTCCTTGATTCGCGCGAAGATAAGGATGTTGGCATCCACCGCCATGCCGACCGAGAGAATGAAGCCCGCCATGCCGGCGGCGGTGAGCGTGATTGATAAAATTTTGAAAATCGCGAGCATGAGTGCCACGTAGATCGCAAGCGATAGAACGGCAATCAATCCATTGACCCGATACCAGAGAATCATAAACACCGCGACGAGAATGAGTCCAAGCTCGCCGGCCTTCACTCCCCGATCGAAGGCTTCTTGCCCCAAGGTCGCGCCGATCGTCTGGGTCGAAACCAGTTTAATCGGTAAAGGTAGAGCGCCAAGATTAAGATTACGAACGAGAGTACGCGCTTCTTCAACGGTGAAGTCGCCGGAGATCTCGGCCCGACCATCCTTAATCTCTTCCCGCACGACCGGCGCGGAAAGAAGCTGGCCATCGAGAAAAATGCCGACTGGTTGGCCAATATATTTTTTAGTCAAGCTGGCAAAAAGTTCACCACCCGTTTGATCGAATTCAATCGAAATCGTCGGTCCAATTGATTGACTGGTAAATTGCACTTGGGCCCGCTTGAGATAGCGACCGGTGAGAGGCGAGGCAATAAAAATAGTGGTCGTGCCTTGATCGATGGGAGTTCGAAATTCAAGCACTGGAGTAACATCAATCACCTTAAGCGCTTCTTGCAAATCGGTGACGTCGGGCAACTCAACGATCAGGCGATTGGCGGCACTCGACCCGAGACCTACTTGCTCGACTTGAATTAGCGGCTCGCCAACGCCGAAGGCGTTGACTCGCCGTTCAATCACCTCGCGGAGTGACGACATCGCGTCGCCAACATCAGCGTCTGAAGGTAGCACCGTGGTATCAGCTTCATAAATAAGGTGACTCCCACCACGAAGATCCAAGCCCAATTTGAAGGGTCGATAATCAGTCAGATCAAAATAGGCCAACCCGAGGCCAAAGAGAATAAGAATCAGGGCGACTAATCGGCGTCTAAGCATGGGCGGTATTATAGCGACTTCTTACAAATTAGCAAATTCTATTTTATCTAGATTGTCTGTCCGCGAAGTAGAGCCAGGAGTTGTTGGAGTAATCCGAGCAGAATCTGTCGAAGTTGCACGAGCATTGCTTGGCGCTCGGGCTCTGATAGTGGCGCAGTGGCAGATGGGGCATTACCGGCTCCACCCACGGGGCGAGCGGTAATCGTGACTGGTCGAGCATAATTACCAGAGCGGTCAAAGGCGTAAAGAGTGTAGAAGTAGGTCTGACCATTGATGAGATTGGTGTCGGTGAAGGATGGAGTAATGCCTTCATAAACCACTTGGACACCGGGGAGATAGCGCGGATTGCCCGGAGCAGTGATGACCGGCAGAAGAGCGGCGCTTCTCAAGACCAAGGTTCGAAGGAAATCAGGATCGGTCGGATTCCGCCAGCTAAGCACCACTTGCCGATCATAATTGTAAGGCACCGGTGTGACGGGCGAGCTTGGAGCCACCGTGTCGACGGCTAAAGTGTTCGTCCTAGCCCCTCCGCCACCGCCTCCGCCACCGCCTCCGCCGCCACCGCCTCCGCCGCCACCGCCACTCGGAGCTGGGGGAACGATTGGTTCGTCGTTCGTCAAGAAATTAACGATATTGGAGAGTCGTGAGAAATTACCCAAAGCATCAAGACTCCTCACGGCGACATAATAAGTCCGGTTGGGTAAGAGACTAATGAGAGTATAAGTCTGGGGCGTCCCGGGCAAGTTGGGGGTTGGCTCACCACCCGCGCGCGTGACGCTATCCCAATTAAGTTCCGTGATTGGCGCTTGGCTCACTCGAAGGTCATAACTCCTCGCTGAACCACCGGTTGAGAGATCGATTGGAGCTGTCCAGGTGAGTTCGGCCACACGGAGATCAATGCTCGCTGTTGCCAAAGTGGTGACTGGCTCCGGGCCAGTTAAATCAGGTCCAACGACGAATGAAGTGGTGAAGGTTGAATCTAATGACGAAGAGGGATTACCGACAGCATCGTTCGTTCTAATTTGGAAGTGATACGTGGTGCCGGCCGACAAACCAGTCAGACTAACAGCGTGGCTGGTTGATAAAGTTGGATTGATGGTGGTGAAAGAAGTGTAGCGATCGTTCAAACCATAAGCCACTCGGCTCGTCGCCCCTTCGTCAGTCGTCCAATTAATGACGGCGGAATTGTTTGATAGATTAGAAACAGTGACCCCCGAAATTACCGGCGGGGTGGTATCGGGAGTAATGACTACGTTGTTAACTGTTACGCTAATTCCAACTGAGGTTGTCTGCAGACCAGCTATGTCTCTCGCTACCGCCGTCAGAGTGTGGGCTCCTTCCGTGGCGGAGGTTGTATCCCAAATGATGGAATAAGGAGCGGTGACATCT
>CAZZED010000045.1:0-7636 GCA_964653115.1 uncultured Candidatus Saccharibacteria bacterium
TTCAAAGACGTAAGGATCATTGTTCGATACCATTTTTTGAATCTCCTTTCAGATTCTGGTTTCCCTAGTTCTTATATGACAAGGTCCTAATCAGTCGATCAACAGCTATCATTTATTTATGTCCTTGTCAAACAGGAAATAGCGAGGTAAGCTTAAGGGATGCTCTATACTCGTAAAGGGGACAGTGGGACGACCAAGACTTTGCACTGCGACCAACGACTCTCTAAGAGTTCGGCCATTGCCGAGGCCTTGGGAGCAGTGGATGAACTGAACTCTCTCCTTGGTCTGGTAAAGGTTAAAGGTCATTTGGACGCCGGGCTTCCAAAGGGAAGCCCGGCGTCCATTCTGGAGCAAGTCCAACAGAATCTCTTCATCGTGCAAGCCGAGCTGGCCGGCGCGCCGGGTAAAACGATTACTCAAGAGAAGGTGGTGGAGATAGAAGCGGTGGTTGACGGGATTGAGCGAGAATTACCGCCGATTAAAACTTTTTTCGTGGCTGGCGGGACCGAGCTCGGGGCGTTACTTGATTTCAGTCGGACGGTCGCGAGGCGGGCCGAGCGACGGGTGGTGAAGGCCAAAGAAGAAAATCTAGTTAAATTAAGTGATTCAACCCTCGCTTACTTAAACAGACTATCGTCGCTTCTCTACGCGCTCGCTAGACTCACCAATCATAAGTCTGGTATAAAGGAGGAACCGCCGGATTATAAATAGATGGTGCTCGTAGTTTAGTGGTAAAACTCCGCCCTGTGGAGGCGGTATTGAGGGTTCGATTCCCTCCGAGCACCCCAACTTGCACTTTTTGAGAATTAGATTAGGCTGGGGGGAGAAAGGAGGTGGTTGAAATGGTGATAGATGGTGGATCTTGCTTGGGGGTGGTGGATGAGTGCCGCTGTGGTTGTCACGATGAGTCTCCTAATCATCAGGCGAAACACATTGGCCCTTGTTGCAAGTTTTGCCCAACTTGCGCGAGGAATATTCGCCTCGATGTGTTTCCGGAACACGAAAACAGGTGTGGCGAACCAGAAGTTGTCCATTAGCCTCCCGCAAAAACCCGAGCCCTTGGTAACCCCAGGGGCTCTTCTTTTTTTACTCCAATTTAAGCAAGAGGAGCATGGCGATGACGCCGACGGCAATCATAATTATTTGCCACAAGGGGTGGAATTTTTTATCCGATTTTTTATGGAGTTCGGGAATGAGGTCCGAGAGAGCGATGTAGATGAAGCCACCGGCGGCGAAGGGGATGAGCCAAGTGGAGACAACGTTTGACCATTCACCAATAATCAAGACCACAATGACCCCAAGCACCGCCGAGAGGGCGGAGAGGAAGTTGAACCAGAGGGCTTGAGCCTTCGAGAAGCCGGAGTGGAGCAAGACGCCGAAGTCGCCGATCTCCTGCGGGATCTCGTGGAGAATGACCGCGATCGTTGTCGCTAGTCCCAGCTCGGTACTCACTAGATAACTCGAACCGATCACCAAGCCATCGATGAAGTTGTGAACGCCGTCGGAGAAGAGAATCATTTTTCCCAGCGGATGAATGGCGTGGTTCAGATCTTCGGCTTCGCCGTGATGATGCCAATGAAGATATTTCTCAATGATGAAAAATAAAAGGATCCCCAAAATAATTAAGATCGAAAAAGTAGTTGGATTTTTAATCTCCGCGAGGCCTTCGGGAATCAGGTGGATGAAGGCGTCGCCCAAGAGTCCACCCACGGCAAGTGAGACGAAGAGAGAGATATACTTCTTGATCAAGTCTTCTCGAACCGAAATAGCGAGAACCCCAATTAAGGAGACGAGACTCACGACGATGACGCTTAACAGGGGAAGGAATGAGGTCATGGTCATTCATTCTTGCATAAACAAAGCCTTTGCGCTAGAATCAAACTAGTCTCAACTCTGGGGCGCGTGCTCTAGAGATTCTCTATCACTTTTTTCAGGGAGGTAAGATTTGTGATGAGCGGAAGAATGGTTGTGACGCGAGTGATGGTGATTTTGGTCTTTGGTATTTTACCGGCGCGAGTACGCGCCGAGGCAGTCATCTGGAGTACCGGATTTGAAAGTGGCTTGACGGGGGAATGGACTGCCGGGAGTGATAAGTTCTCGGTCATCGATTCGTCGTTGGCTTTCGAAGGCGACAAGTATTTGAATGTCGTCGGGCCATCGACCACAGGTGGGGATTCTCTTCTTCTCGCTGTTTCTTCGGCCGGGTATCAGAGTTTGTCACTCACCGGTTATTCGCGGATCTATGCCGGGTTGGAAGCAAATGATCGTTTGTCTATCGAGTGGAGTGTCGACGGCCTTAATTGGCAGACTCTGGTCGTTTGGTCTAATCTACCGGTCAGTGGGTGGACTCCTTTTTCGCTCGATCTGCCAGAAGAGGCAGACGGTAATTCTCAACTGACCTTACGTTGGTTGGCTGAGTTTGACGGCACGAGTGACCGAGGACTCTTCGATCAATTAGCGTTGTCAGGGCAACCGATCCCCGAGCCGATGTCTCTACCGCTACTTATCTTTGGTAGCCTGATCGCCCTCGTCCGCCGGTACTTCTGGTAACTCCCCCCAAGTCCCTCTCGTTCCACCACGAGAGTGGCTTACACTCGAGCCCTTGTTTGGTCACAGACCAGACAAGGGCTCCTTTTTTGTCTGGGGATAACTAAACTTGACTGATACCCCATGGGGGTATAGACTGGCGAGGATGAATCAAACTAAGGTATATGAAATTAAAGGCATGCACTGCGCTTCCTGCGCTGGTATTATCGAACAGACTTTCAAAAAAATGGAAGGGGTCGAGTCCGCTCTAGTAAACTATGGAACGGAAAAGGTAAAAGTTATTTTTGATGAATCAAAAACAAGTGCGCGGGAACTTTCAAAGAAAATAGAACCCCTCGGGTATTCTTTAATGTTAGAGGTTGAGGGGAAAGAGAAGAATAAAAATAATGAGTTACGACTGATGCGAAATCAGGTAATTTCAGCTATTCCGCTCGCAATTTTTGCCGCGTTTGTCCTAGGTTGGGATATTCTGGCTCAATATAATGTGATTCCAAAGATGGGTTACACCGGTAAAGAATTTTTCCATCATCTCCTGCCATTAATGGCGACGTACACCCTGTTTGTTGTCGGGAAGCCGTATCTCATGGGTTTCTATCGATTCCTCCGCTACGGCAAGGCCAACATGGACACTCTGATCGGGATTGGAACTACCGTCGCCTTTCTCTATAGCTTCGTGGTGACGGCTTTCGAGGCAGTGCTTCGACCGTTCATAAATGTTGACTACCAATACTATGATGTGACAATTGTGGTTATTACCTTCATCGCTCTGGGGAAATATCTTGAGGTTCGATCAAAAATAAAAACTGGTGATGCAATTGAGAAACTGCTGAATCTTCAAGCCAAGACAGCGTTAGTGCTTCGAGAGGGGAAGGAGGTCGAGATTTCAGTTAATGATGTAAGGCCTGGCGATCTGATTATTGTGAAGCCGGGAGCCAAGATCCCGGTCGATGGGATCGTTACGGACGGCGCCTCGTTCGTGGACGAATCAATGGTGACGGGAGAACCAATGCCGGTTCAGAAAAAGATTGGGGCTGGGGTCGTATCGGGAACAATCAATCAGAGTGGGGCCTTTACCTTCAAGGCGACGAAGGTCGGATCTGAAACTTTGCTGGCCCAGATCATAAAGATGGTTGAGAAAGCGCAAGGCAGCAAAGCTCCGATTCAAGCTCTGGTAGATAAAATCTCGAGCGTCTTCGTGCCAATCGTTTTAGTGATCGCTGTTGTCACTCTGGGACTGTGGCTCTTGATCGGAACGCAGTATCTCGGTTTTTCCCAGGCACTCTCCTTCGGGCTCGTCTCGTTTGTCGGGATTCTGGTGATTGCTTGCCCGTGTGCTCTGGGGCTGGCGACGCCGACGGCTATTATTGTGGGCGTGGGGAAGGGCGCGCGCGAGGGCATCTTGGTTAAAGATGCGGCCACACTTGAAAAATTGCATAAAGTGGATACGGTGGTCGTGGATAAAACGGGCACAATCACTAAGGGCAAACCAACCCTCGTTGATATCCAAAATCTCGCCAATCTAAAAGATGATGAGCTCGTATCAATTCTCGCTTCGCTGGAGAAGAAATCAGAACACCCGATTGCTCACGCCATCGTGAATTATGGCCAAGAGAAGAATATCCCGATCTCGGAGGTGACAAATTTCGAGAGTCTCCAAGGCCAGGGGCTTAAGGGAAAAGTTAATGGCACCGAATATTTTGTTGGCAATGTAAAACTTATAAATGATCTAAAAGTTTCTTTCGATCCGGTAAGACTTAATGAATTTACTTCCCAGGGTAAGACGCCAGTTATTCTGGCGACAGGAGAAAAGGTGCTTGGTTTCGTGATGGTGGCGGATGAGATAAAAGCCGAATCAGTCGAAGCGGTAAAAAATCTTCACGCATTAGGTATTAAAGTGGTCATGCTGACCGGCGATGAGGAGAAGACCGCTAAACATATTGCTTCACTCGTCGGGATTGATGAAGTGGTGGCGCAGGTCTTGCCGGAAGACAAACTTAAGAAAATTCAGACCCTGCAATCCCAAGGTCGAGTAGTGGCCATGGCGGGGGACGGAGTGAATGATGCCCCGGCCTTGGCTCAAGCTGATGTCGGAATCGCCATGGGGACGGGGACGGATGTGGCGATTGAATCAGCCGGCATCACGCTTCTCGGTGGCGATATCTCGAAGCTGGTGAAGGCCATCAAACTTTCTAAATTGACAATGCGGGGAATTAAGCAAAACTTATTTTGGGCGTTTGTTTACAATGTGGTTGGTATTCCACTCGCCACCGGCGTCTTCTACCCCCTCTTCGGCTGGCTTCTTTCCCCTGTCTTTGCCGGTTTCGCCATGGCGCTGTCGTCAGTTTCGGTGGTGTCGAACTCACTTCGAATTAAGACTAAAAAATTATGATTATAAAATATCTCTTATCGTTGTCGCTTCTTCTTAGCATTTTGGCGATCGGAGTTTTTGGCTTTACCTTTTTAAACCATGAGAGGGACCACTTGAATAACAATTGTTTCGTTAATACCATTAATGGCGAGGCTTGCCCAACCAAGATCGTTGAATTTGCCATGAATAATACTTTGGTCTCGTCTGTTTTTAATCTTTTTAATTTATTTTTCGCCTTAATTTTTCTAACACTCACTTTTTACTTATTATTTTTATTATTCCCCGTCGGGTTATTTTTAAAACTTAATCCAGACCATCACCAACAAAAATTTACTCGTTGGTTAGCTTTGCTTGAACATAGTCCGTCAGCTTGATTACAATAATTAATTATCAATCGTTACAAAAATAAATAATTGTTCAAAAATATGAAAATCAAAAATGCTATAACTTTTTTCTTAGTGCTCGTTGGACTCTTTGGCCTCATGTGGTGGGCTCGACCAACCGAGACTCGAGTCTCTACTCCTAACTCACCCGAGGAAACGAATAACTCCCTAACGACGGCAGAAAAATCCTATGACTTCGGGACGATTTCGATGGCCGATGGTAACGTAGAAAAATTATTCACCGTTACTAATTCAAGTAACCAGGAAATTAAACTTGAGAGCATATCAACTTCCTGTATGTGCACCACCGCTTATCTGGAAAGTGGCAGTGGTGAAAAAGGGCCATTTGGTATGCCCGGTCATGGTGGTGGCGCCACTAAGGCCAATGAAGTAATTAAGGCTGGCGAGTCAAGGAGGGTGAGGGTGGTCTATGATCCCAACGCTCATGGCCCAGCTGGGATTGGGCCAGTGGATCGGTTTGTCTACCTGACGGAAGTTGATGGTGGGACATTAGAGTTGGAGATAAAGGCAATTGTCACCCCCTAGCTTATGAAAAGAATTATTACGATGATCTCGGTGGTTGGGGTTATTTTTGTCGGGATTGTCCTCTTTAAAAATAGTTCACTCGCTTCGGAACTCTTGTGGCGAATTAGCGATCAGGGGACATGGCTTCTCCCCCTCGTGCTGCTGGCCTCGATCCTCGACAGTGTTCACCCCTGTTCCTTCTCGATCCTTCTGATCACCATTGCCTTCCTCTTTGGGTTGCAACTACCGCGACGGAAGATTCTCCAGATTGGCGGAACTTATGTGGCCGGTATCTTCGTCGCTTATCTCTTCATCGGTCTCGGCTTGTTAAAGGTGTTGCACTTGTTCAATACCCCCCACTTTATGGGGAAGCTCGGCGCCATCCTCTTGATTGCTTTCGGCGTCATCAATCTCTTGAATCGGTTTTTTCCCCGTTTCCCAATCAAGCTCAAACTGCCAGCAGTCGCGCACTCGGCCATGGGGAAGTTGATGGGACGAGCTTCTCTACCGGCGGCTTTCGGTCTCGGCTTGCTCGTTGGGATTTGCCAATTCCCGTGCATGGGCGGGCCATACCTGATGGTGATTGGCTTGCTCCGCGATCAGGTCACTTACTTGGCGGGGGTCGGTTATCTCTGGCTCTACAACCTCATTCTGATTATCCCGCTTGGGGTGGTGCTTTGGTTGGCCGCCGATCAGGTTTTGCTGGATAAAGTCCAGGAATGGAAAAGAGTTAATTTAAACGGGGTCAAATTGTGGGCGGGGGTGGCGATGATTATTATTGGCTTCTTAATTTTCTTTATCTAGACCTATGCTCTTAATTATCACCGCCACTTCAATTATAGTTATTACTATTTTGATTTGGGTCGTGAATCGAACTCTGCTCCTACCGTTTTCGATTTGTCCGATTTGCGCTGGCGTGGCTGGCACTTGGGTGGGACTCATCGGCGCCCATTTCTTGGGCTACCAGATTGAACTCATTATCTCAGCGATGCTAATGGGCGGGACGGTAGTTGGCGTGATGTCCAAATTAGAACGATTGATTGAACCAAGATTTGTTTTGGTTTGGAAGACGGTGTTTGTGGTCTCGGGATTTCTGACAGCAAACAGCTTAATCACTGGGAATTGGCCGATCTTGGTTGGGGGAATTATTCTCGTCCTAATTATTACCTTGACCTTCAAAACAAAAAAAGTTAAGCTAAACAAACAAGAATCAAAACAAACTGAAGAGCTTAAACAGAAAATGAAAAACTGTTGTTAATTAAAAATTAAAAACTTATTTATGGGAATAAAAATTATTACAGGTGGAATTATTTTAGCCAGTGCTTTGGTCTATATGGCGGGCACGGAGGTTCCAGCCCAAACCTCAACCACGAGACCGGTGACGACACTCAGGGGGGACAGTTTCGAAAGTTTGGAAGAAAAAGTTTTGCCCACCGAGGGAGTTACCTTGCCAGTCACTTGGGGCGATCTCGGAGCCAAAATGGTTAGCGCTGGCGTGATTGATGGCGAAAAGTTTGAGCAACTCTACTCGAGCCGTGGCGGGTTGACGGACGAGATAAAAAATCTGCTTAACGGAGAAAATAATGGCAAACTTAAAATTACCGCCGAGAATTCCGGTGTGCTTCTCAATCTCTTGTGGGCGCTCGGCTTGGGTTCAAAAAATGAAATATTGGAAAAAGGTCCAATGACGGATAAGAATTATGGTGGAGCCGGAAATTTCGCATCCACCGGCGGTTGGACGCTAGCGAAAGGGGACGCCATGGATCATTATAGTAAACACCAATTTTTTAGCTTAACACTGGAACAACAAGCG
>CAZZED010000046.1:0-1847 GCA_964653115.1 uncultured Candidatus Saccharibacteria bacterium
TGCTGGTCTCTTCCCCGAGATGGTGAAGATCGTTGTTGGTATTATCAAAGAGCTTCGCGCGGCTGGGAAGACGGTCGTCTTGGTCGAGCACAATATGGATCTCATCCGCCAGCTCTCGGACTATGTCATCGTCCTCGATAGTGGTAAACTTCTGGCCGAGGGCGAGCCGGAGACCGTTCTCCGCGATCCGAGGGTGATTGAAGCGTATCTAGGGGAGTGATTTTGAAATGATAAAAAGATTTTTGGCGTGGTTTGGGCTTAAAGAAAAGATTCATCAATCTGAACATCAGCCGCCATTCTTTAAGGAAGGTGAAATTTGGTGGTGTCTAGTGGGAGAAAATGTGGGGACTGAAGTCAACGGTAAGGGAGACAAATTTAGTCGGCCAGTTTTAATTTTCCGTAAATATGATCGCTATTCATTCTTCGCCTTACCACTTACTACAAAAACTAAGGTTGGCACTTGGTATTGCTCTTTCACTCATGCTAATAAGGTGCAAACTACCCAATTAGCCCAAGGTCGAGTGATGAGTTATAAAAGATTGAAGGAACGGGTCGGGAAAATTGATAGTATGGATTACGGAAAAATTAAGAAAGCCTTCATTTCCCTACATACATAGACCCCCCGCCTTGCGGCGGGGGTCGTGGCGAATGCCAAATATATCCCAATGATAACAGGTGTCAAAATCATGTCAATAGGCAAAGCTTGAATTTTGTTTTATGATGAAGATATGACCAAAACCACAAAAATCATAATCTGGATCGTCGTTATCGCGCTAGTGATTTGGGGACTTAGTTCGCTCGATGACGGAGAAAAAGCGCCAGTTTCTGGCGAACCAATTAAGATTGGAGTGATTGCCCCGCTCACGGGAGTAGTGGCGGATTATGGGGAAGAAATCAGGAAGGGGGTCTTGGCTAGTGGGGTGAGTAGTAGCAGCGTTGAGTTTGTGTTCGAAGACGATCAATGTGATCCGAAGGAGGCGGTCTCGGCCTTCAAGAAGTTAACCGAGTTTGATCAAGTTAGATTTATTATCGGTCCGGCTTGCGGTTCGCCCCAAGAGGCGATCATTCCTTTGCTTAAAGGTCAGTCAATTATTGCCGTGGTACCAGCCGCGGCCTCGGTTAAACTCTATGCCGATAGTGGTAATAACTTTTACAACATTCAATACTCCCTCGAGAATGAGTCGAAATTTATTGCCGAGAAAATGTTTAAACGAGGTTATAAGAAAGTGGCGCTCGTGAGTTATGCCAACGCCTTCTCTAAGACTCACGCCGATAGCTTCCGGCAGAACTTCAAGGGTGAGATTGCCTTCGACGAGGTGATTAATGGTGAGAGCTCGGATGTGACGACGGTGGTGACCAAGCTTAAGGCGGCGGGGGTTGAGGCAATTTATTCTCCCGACGTCTCCTTCTTTTTCGCCAATGGAGTGATCAAATTGAATCAGCAGAAGGTGGTGGCGCCGATCTTCGCCACTTACGTCGCTGAATTACCAGCCGTGCGTACCCTAGTGCCCAATGTCTTTTATTCTTTCCCCAGTGACTTAGGCGGCGCCGAAGGTGCAGTCTACAATCTCTCGAAACAGGCGGCGCTAATCCTCGGTGGGGCGGTGGAATCTTGTCGCGGTGATTATGACTGCGTGAAGCGCGAACTTGATTCAACTGGAAAATTCGATTCGAATGGTATCTATCAACGACGGATTATCTTGAAGCAGATCGTGAATGGGATACCTTTGACTCTGTAAATACAACCGTATACACTTGAACGATGAATACTAAGGTCCATAAGGTTGGTAATAGTCTAAGCGTTTATATCTCTAAGCGGGTGGCGGAGAAAGCCGGCTTAGTAAGAG
>CAZZED010000047.1:0-3823 GCA_964653115.1 uncultured Candidatus Saccharibacteria bacterium
AAGGCCCCGAACTGCTCGCCGACCTCGGCTCGCTTGACCGAGAGCTTCTGTTGCTTGAGTTCCACAATTTCACCCTCACCAAGTGGCGTCCCACGGCGGACGATTCGGATCGGGTGTCGGTCGACGGCATAACCCGAGGTCACTGAAGCGCCGATGATCTGCTTATTCTTCTCGTGGCTGAAGAGCTTAAGGACGCGAAGTTCGCCAATCGTCTCCTCCACTTCCATGACCGGCGTGTGACGAATAATCTCCTCCGCCAACCACTCACTCAAGTGGTAGATGATGTCGAAGGTCTTGATCGTGACGCTGTGCTTCTCGGCGAGGTCGAGAGCACTCTTCTCGACGCGGACGTTGAAGCCGATGATCAAGGCATGAGAAGTGCCGAGGCCGAGCTTCACATCATTCTCGGTAATCTGACCGACACTTCTCGCGACGATCGAGAGCGTCACCACCGCCGTTTTTAATTTATTCACCTCCCGCGTCAGGGCTTCAAGTGAACCCACGTTGTCGGCCTTCAAGATAATCGGCATGACCGTGACTCCTTCGACGATCTCAACGGTTGGTTTGTCATCGCGCTTCGATTCGATTATTGTCTGAACTAATTCCTCCGCCTCTTTTTTATCTTTGCTGGAAGTGAAGCCGACCCCGGTTTCAGGTAGTTCCGGCAAACCGAGAACGACGGCTGGACTTCCGGCCCCAAGCTTAGCCACGGTCTGACCCAGGAAGTTCTCCAACTTCTTGATCCGACCGAAGGCCTTCCCCACCACCAAGAAGTCGCCCGACCGGAGCTCGCCCGACTTAATAATGAGAGTGGTGATAATTCCGACTTTGGGATCGCGGGTGGCCTCAAGCACGAAGCCTTGAGCCGGTCCAGTCGCTTCTTCTCCGAGCTCGGCCATCTCGGCCATAAGGAGAATGAGTTCGAGGAGATCAGGGATACCTTCACCCGTCTTGGCCGAGATCGCAACGCAGGGGATTGTGCCACCGTAACCCTCCACCAGAATACTATTCTCAGCCAAGCTCTGTTTCGTCCGGTCGACACTGGCGTTGGGCCGGTCAATCTTATTAATGGCGACGAGATAGGGAAGTTTCGCTCCCGTCACGGCCGAGAGCGCTTCTAGCGTCTGTGCCTTCACTCCTTCCTCGGCTGAGACGACGACGATGGCAAGATCAGCGATCTTGGCGCCACACTCGCGGATGCCCGAGAAGGCGGCGTGCCCCGGTGTGTCGAGGAAGGTGATGGTTTTATCAGAACCAGTGTTCACCTCATAAGCGCTGACGCGCTGAGTGATGCCACCAGCCTCCTTCTCCGCCACGGCCGTCTGGCGGATATAGTCGAGGAGCGTCGACTTGCCATGATCAATGTGACCGACAACAACCACGACGGGCGGGCGAGCGGAGATTTCTTTTTTTAAATTAGATTTTTTCATAAGTTTACGCTAGGGTTGATCGTTCCTCGGCCGTTAATTCAATCTCCGAATTGCGACCGCGAACTGGTTTGGCGTAGACGCGCATCGTGTCGCGAGCGTGGAGACCAGTCAAGATGACGCCATCACCCTTCTCATCAAGGAGCGCGGTGGTGAAGCTCTGGCTACCACCTTGATCAGGGAAAGGATTATAGCGAAGGGTGCGAACGTGACGGACGGAAGTGCTTAAGCGGGCGTCGGCTTGGATCAGAAACTTCTCAATCTCTTGGCGGGCAGAATGGAGAGTCTTAAGTTCTTGGCCGAAGGTCGTGGCTAAGTCTTCCAGATTTTCTCCACTCCGACCAATGAAAAGGCGATTAAGTCGTCGATTCATCAGCCACAGCCAAATCGCTAGACCGACAACGGCCAGACTTAGGGCGATGATTAAGATATTAGGGAGAGTGGGGGGCATAGTTGAATGTCCCGAATTATACTTAAAAATCAAGCTTTTGCAAAATTCCCCGACTTCGTTAGAATGGGCAGATGATTAAAGCAACTAAGCGAATAATTAACCTCGACGCCGCCGCGGGCGAAGCTAACCCCTCGAGTATTCACGCGCGCGGGGTCGCCGCGGCCGGGGAATTAACTGAAGCGAGAAAAGAAGTGGCGACAGTTTTAGGGGCTCACGCCGATGAAATTATTTTTACCGGCAGTGGCACCGAGGCAAACAATCTCGCCATTTTGGGAGTGGCGAAGGTTGCGTCGGGCACAGGCCGGAAGCATGTCATCACTCTGACAACTGAGCATAGCTCGGTGCTCGAGCCATGCCGGGCGCTCGCCTCGATGAGTCGGCGAAGCGGGCTCGAGCCATGGGGGTTCGAAGTGACCTACCTCGGTGTGAAGCCAGACGGCCTAATTGATCTGGGAGAATTTAAAAAAGCCTTGCGCCCCGAGACCATTATCGTCGCCGTATCTTATGTGAATAACGAAATTGGCGTCATTCAGCCAATTCGCGAAATCGCAAAAATTATTCGCCAAGCTAGAAGCCAAAACCTAGCACCTAGCACCTTATTTCACCTCGACGCTTGCCAGGCGGCTTCGTTTCTCGATCTCAATGTGGCTCGGCTGGGAGTTGATCTGATGACTTTAAACAGCGCCAAGGTCGGGGGGCCGAAGGGCGTGGCCTGCCTCTATGTGAAGCGGGAGATTAAGCTCGAACCGATTATCTACGGCGGTGGGCAGGAGCGCGGTCTCTGGAGTGGAACGGAGAATGTGTCCGCCACGGCGGACTTCGCGCAGGCGCTCGCCGGCGCGTCTAAGAAGCGAGAGAAGGAATCAGCGCGTCTGACTAAACTGCGTGATTATTTTATTAAAAAATTATTAATGTGCAACACCGAGTGTCGCACAGGTTGCGTGACACTGAATGGCTCGGCCACCGATCGCGTCCCCAACAATGTGAATGTGAGTTTTAAAGATACTGACAGTGAATATATTGTCTTGAGTCTCGACGCCAAGGGGGTGCTTGCCTCAAGTGGTAGTGCTTGCTCGACGAAAACGAAAGATGCTTCTTATGTGATCCAAGCTCTCGGCGGGGGAGAGGCGCGGGCTTCTTCCGCCGTTCGCTTCACTCTCAATCATCAGACCCAAAAATCCGACCTCGATTATGTCCTCAAAATCCTGCCAGATATTTTGGCTCGCGCGAGGTATTCGTAAAATTCAAATATACCGAATTCCTGCTATCGCTGGAGTTTGTCTTTGCAACATTGCTTTTAATTTAGAATATGTTATGGTGTCAGGAGAAGTTAGAAATGGTTTCTAACGCAAATCCAAGGTCTTTGGAAAAGGAAAAGGAGAACAATCATGACGATGTCGAAGGAATCGTCGAAGCTTACTCATCCCGACTCAACCCGCCGTCTCTTCGACTTCGGAATTGAGTTCTGGCGAGTGGTTGGTGGACTCACCTTAAACACTGCCGACTTGAGACTACCCGCACCGCACCGTCGCTTTACTTTACCGCTCGTGAAGCCGGTGCATCTTGCTAATCAGCAATTCTTCGATCTCGCGGTTCAGAGGGAATTCTTCCCCTGCTGGAAGCACTGGGACGACCTCGATGTCTTGGAAATCAAGGAGGATTATCTCAAGGTCGTCGACCGAGCTCCGGTGATCTTAGTGAAGCCCGTCGTCGAAGCGAGCGATGATTTGTCGATCTCTTATGATCAGGCTGTAGCCGGAGGAAAAGTCTTCATCTCCATCGGCTACCGGATCATTATGGAGCTCTTTGGTTTCTGGTTGAACAGGGATCATCCGAGTGAAGCCAAGAAGTTCGGCCTTCCCCAGCACTTTGATTCAAATGGCCACACTCTCACTTCTTCTCTGTCTCCCGACGGCGACGTTGCTGACGGCGACTGGGACGGGGC
>CAZZED010000048.1:0-2614 GCA_964653115.1 uncultured Candidatus Saccharibacteria bacterium
TAATTGCTAACAAAAATACTACCTCACTTAATTCGGCGGATCTCATTATCGAGTTTGCGCCCGGGACCCGCTCCCCCCTTGATGTGACGAAAGAGTTAACTCGCACTAGACTTCGTCTCGACACGATTAAACCCGGAGCCTCGCTCAATCAGACCATCAAGGCCGTGGTCTTCGGTGAGAAGGAGGTAGAACAGCAAATCAAGGTTTCGATCGAGTATCGAATTGCTGATTCTAATGCCATTTTTGATAAGGTTAATTTTTTTCGCTACCAGATTAGTTCTTCGCCAGTCACCCTCAACTTAATTTTGCCCACGGAAGTTAATTCTGGTCAGATGGTTAATCTTGATCTCGAACTCGTGACCGCGAGTGATGCGCCGATCCGTAATCTGGTTGTAACCGCTTCCTATCCGCCCGGCTTCACCTTTACTTCGGCGACACCGCCACCGGCCGTGGGGACGAATATCTGGCGCTTGGGGGACTTGCCGTCTGGCGCTCGGCCACGGATAAAAGTGCTGGGTAAATTAGAGGGTCAAGACGATGATCCCAAATCCTTTCGCTTCAATGTGGGGATGGAAAGTGATCGTAACGAAGGCTCGATCGCCGTCAATTATGGAGAAGTCTTCAAGGTGATCACGATCAAGCGTCCCTACGTCGCGCTCAATGTTTCAGTTGGGGGAGACAACTTGGCGCAAGAATATATTGCGGGAAGTAGTGAACCGGTGCGAGTCGATATCTCGTGGCTTAACAATTTGCCAACCGAAGTGACTGATGGCGAGTTGACCGTAACCTTAAATGGGATCGCGCTCGATCCGCGGACCGTTATCGCCAATGAAGGCTTCTATCAATCGGCCACCAATCAGATTCTCTGGAGCAAGCGCACCATGCCAGCGCTTAGTCGCCTTGCCCCCGGCGAGAGTAATCAGGTGAGCTTCAACTTCGCTTCGGTGCCACTTAATCGAAGTGGTAATTCGATCATTGCTCGACCAACGATTGATCTCAATGTCACCTTCCGTGGTCGACGTACAACCGTTGATGCTTCAAGTGAACCGATTGAGACCACGGTCAAGAAGCAAGTAAAATTGAATTCCGTTTTTCAACTCGCTTCGTCAGGCAAATATAATGACGGCCCCTTCACTAACACCGGTCCCTTGCCTCCCAAGGTGGGGCAGGAGACTACTTACACCATCCTCTGGTCAGTGGTTAATTCATCTAGTGAAGTGACGGGGGCCACCGTGCGAGCGACCTTACCGGCTTACGTTCGCTGGCTCGGAGCGGTTGACCCCGAGAGTGAGAAGGTGACCTTCGATAGCAGTCGGGGTGAAGTGACTTGGGAGATTGGTGTCGTTGATGCCGGCCGTGGGCTCACTTCATCGGCGCGCGAAGTGGCCTTCCAAGTAGCCTTCTTGCCGAGCGTGAGCCAGATCGGAGAGATGCCAGTTCTCATCATCAACCCAACGCTCGCGGGGACGGATGCCTTCACTCGTCGCGGACTTACCAACACCAAACGCTCGCTCGACACCGTGATCTCGAGTGACTCCCGTTACCAGTCTAATTATGGTACGGTGGTGCCATGATGATTAAGTTCTTTGACTGGTTAGCCGATGTTTGTTAGCATATTATT
This sequence comes from uncultured Candidatus Saccharibacteria bacterium, assembly GCA_964653115.1. GTDB lineage: Bacteria > Patescibacteriota > Minisyncoccia > Phycocordibacterales > JACOZG01 > JAGVGK01. The sequence continues at coordinate 1,622 of CAZZED010000048.1, forward strand.
TATTGATTATGACCACTATTACTATACCTAAAATTTTATTTGGCCGGCAAAAGCAGAAACTAGTCGCCGTGCCGGTCGCGACTTATAAAGAATTTTTGACTTGGCAAAAAGAGTTTCGCGTCTTCAAGACTTTTAAGCCGACGGCGGCAGAGAAAAGAGACTTAGCGCGAGCCAAGAAAAATTTTGCTCAAGGAAATTATATCAAGTGGTCTGATTTGAAACATGAATTGGGATTTGTTAACTGATCCTGCCGCACGCAAATTCTTAAGGGGGATACCGAGAAAACAGGCGAAAAGAATAGGGGCGGTAATCGACGGTCTTGCTGTAGATCCTTATTTGGGTGATGTCGAAAAAATGTCTGGCGAAAATGATACTTGGCGTCGGCGGGTGGGGTCGTACAGAATATTTTACAAAATCTTTGCAACCCATAATTTGATTTTTGTCTTTAGGATAAAACGCCGTACCTCATCAACTTATTGATTGTGGACAACACCCATTGGGTGCTAAAATAGGGCTACTGTGAAAAAATACCTTGCCATCGTTTTGCTTTTGGTTGGGGCTTTTGTTCTCACTCCAATTTTTACTCACGCCCAAACGAGAGAGCAACTCATCAACCAACTTTGGCAACGGCTTATCCAACTACAAGCGCAACTTAAGGCCTTGCAAGCCCAGACCCCGCGTTCGATCATTTCGATTTCACCAACTACAGTTCCGGTTATCCAACAGACACCGATGAATATAACAACCCAATCACCTGGTCCTTTTGGAAAGCAAAATGTAGGGGTTATTTATGTTTATGACGACGGCGACAATTATAATCCAAACTGGAGAAGTCAATTGGAACCACTTTTTACAAAAGCAAGATTAGCCCTTTTAAGCATTTCGAATAACAAAATTGATTACCGTTTCCAGATATTAGGAAGTATCAAAACTGATAAATTTTGCTGGAATCCACCCAAGCTCTTTTCTTATAGTGGAAGCCAAACTAAAGTG
>CAZZED010000049.1:0-3447 GCA_964653115.1 uncultured Candidatus Saccharibacteria bacterium
AATGTCTCGGCGACGATTGAGAACGCCTTGTCGGTCAACGCCACGGCGCTCGACTTCGGCACGGTCTTCCCCCAAGAGCACTTGAAGCTACCACTCACCGTGCAATTGTCGGGCTCCTTCCTCGCCGAGAGTCGGGTGGAAGACGTGCAGTACTTCATCCGCCAGAAGCCCAAGTGCGCCATCACTTGGGACGAGGGCAAGAACTTCGACGCGGCCAACACTAAGACCGGTCACGTGATCGCGGGCGACAACCTCACCACTCCCAATATTAGAGAGAGTTATTGGGTGGATTGTGGTGAAGCGCCGAGAGCACTTGATTCCGAGACGGGTGAAGTCTGGGGCGTTCTGCCCTCACTCTGCGAGTATCTGTCTAAGGAGCCTGTGACCGAGACTGGCCGGAGTCCAAATGACGAGACCACGCCCTCCTTCCATGTGCCCTTCAAGATCTTCCGTGGCGACGATCCGAGGACGCCAGGCGTGATTGAGACCGACTGGATCTATTGGAAGGATACGGAAGGCGTCTTGTCTAAGACTCGTCCGCTTGATCTCGTTGATAATTGGCTGATCGATCTCGCGGTGCCTTGCTTCGGCGGGCAGTGCGCGCAAGATTGGGAGAGCTTCGTGCGTAACTTGAATCCGCAAGCTAATCCCGTGCTCTTCATCCAGCCGATTGAGAATAAGCAAAAAGTCTTCGGTTGCGATCTCTGGATTGAGGTGTCGGGAGTGATTCCTAGCGCAATCTTGTAATCCAACGATTTGATCGTTTCTTTCCCAACTTAAATTATTAGGTTGGGGAGATAAGCGATAAAATTATGACATTAATCAATAAAATTATTTTGGCGGTTCTCCTTTTAGTTTTCCTCTTCGCCTTTTACGTTACCTTGGATGCCAATAAGTACAAGGCCCTAGTGCGGGTGGTGGCGGGGAGTGATAAGGTCGGGGTCAACCCGACCGATCAAGCGCTCGACTTCGGTGATCTCTCGCGCGGGACCTCCGCCGTGCGTCGGGTGGCGATTGAGAATGGCACTAGCTTGCCCCTCTACATCTTTGCCGTCCGCACTGGCGACATTCGGACACTGATCAAGCTGGACAAGAACTACTTCCGCCTCGCCCCGCGCTCGAGCGATAAGATCGAATTCTCACTCTACATGCCGGCTTCGGCCGAGATTGATCGAGAATACTCGGGTCGGATTTATCTCTTCAAGGTCCCTTGGCTATGAGCAAATTCTCTCGCTTCACTCTTAACCTCTTTATCTACCTCGTCATCATCGGAGGGGTGATCTTCGGCTTGCCGAAGGCGCTCACTTGGGCGCTCAATACCCCTTACCCCATGGCGGCGATTACTTCCGGCTCGATGTGGCCCGTCTTGAATGAAGGCGACCTCGTCTTCGTGCAAGGCGTGGCGCGGGAAGACTTGCGAGTAGGCGATATCATCGTCTTCCGCAATGAGGGGGGCTCGCCCGGCAGATCGGCGGGGGGTGGCTTTACCATTCACCGAATTGCTAAACTCGAACCGAATCAGCTTGTGACCAAGGGTGATGCCAACTTCAATCCCGATTCACCCATCAACTATGATCAGGTGGTGGGGCGGAGTTGGAAGCTCGCAGGACGCCTCGTGCACATTCCTTATCTCGGTTCGATCACGGTCATGGCCAGCAATTGGAAAAAATGATTAAACTTAATTTCATCGCACTGCTCATCGTTGCCGTCCTGATTAATTCAGCGACGCTCTTCTCCGCCTTCGAAGCTCACGTTGTCAATGTGACGGCGACGATCGAACGTCAGCCCAATCAATGCGAGCCTAAGTCGCCGAATTATTGGCTCAAGAATGAAGGCTGTCAGAATGGCGGTCTCGGTGTGAACGCTTGGGCGGATGAGATCAATGTCTTGAGCGGGCGTCTCTCGGGCGCCTTCGTCACCTACGATGGAGCGCAAGTTTGCACCGCCCTCTGGCCGGACAATTGTGGCGACAAGGAGACGCGCGCGGGCAAACTCTGCCAAGCCAAGAGTGAGCTCTTGGTTAATGAACTTAATCTGGTTTCGGGCAAGCTTGACCCCCTGGCGCTACTCGCGGGAGCGGACAATGGGAATGGCGCTTTCGACCACCTTGGTCTCTCGGCCACTTCAACCATTGAGCAAGCGCTGGCAACGCTCGAGCGAGTGGTCGTCGATGAGAATATTGAGGAGGGGTATCTGCTCAAGGCGCGCCAGGTGGCACGCCGGATCACCGCCTTCTACAAGGAGGAGAATCCACTCTTTCCGCAATGCGTCTTCGAGTATCGCGAGACAGAAGTTATTCCAGAAGCAGAAATTATCCCAGATGAATTAATTGAGGTTCAGATTACCGCGACCTCAACGGAAGAAATAATTCAAGCTACCACCACCGAAGAGGTAATTGAAAATATTGAAGTGATTGAAGTTACCGAACCAGAACCGGAGGAAGTGATTGAACCGGAAGTCGTGGTTGAAGAAGAACCAGCCGAAGAAGTTTCAGAACCAACCCCAGAACCAGAACCAGCGACCGAAGAATAAAATGGATATTAAGACAGCCACCCAACCGATTTGGGAGATGATTAAGCAGTCCGGGCGGATTCTGCTTACCCTCCACCCGAGTCCCGACCCCGACAGTGTCGGGTCTAATCTGGCGCTGTATCACGCTCTCAAGGGTTTGGGCAAAGAGGTCACTTTAATTGGTGGCGATTCACCCCTGCCCATTTTTCTTTCCCATCTTCCCGGCTTTGATACCATTGTGGCGAAAAGTTGGAGTGAAATTGATCCAACTCAATTTGATCTCTGTTTAATCCTCGACATTAGCGCTCTTGATCGGATCTCACGGAAGATGCCGGTCACTTTCCCCGCTTCACTGCGAACGATTGCGATCGATCACCATATTACGAGCAAAGAATTTGCCGAAATTAATTTAGTTGAACCGAAGTATCCAGCCACGGCCCAGATTCTCTTCGATCTCCTTGAAGCGTGGGGGGTTCCTCTCACTCACGATATCGCGCTTTGTCTCTTCGTCGGTCTCTGGGGGGATACGTTGAGTTTTAAAATTCCGGCCACTTTGTCCAGCACTTTCCGCACGGCGGCGAAGTTGGTGGAAGTCGCCCCCGACTTCGCCGAAGCAATTTTTATTATCGAGAATAATCGCCGGCCGGAGGAGATCCACTTCCAAGCGCTGGCGCTTAATTCGCTGACGATCACTCCGAGTGGCAAGGTGGCCTATGTCGCCGTTACCCACGAGGCCCTTAGGGCGAAGGGGCTCGACGCTAAGAGTCTCGAGACGGGAGGTCTCGCCAACTTCCTTAAGTCGGTCACGGGCTGGGAGATCGGGGCTTGCTTCACCGAGCTTGAGCCCGGGCTCGTGAAGGCGAGCTTCCGCACCCGCGACGCCAAGCGCTTCGACCTCGCGCGTCTCGCCGATAAGTTGGGCGGCGGCGGCCATCC
>CAZZED010000050.1:0-11097 GCA_964653115.1 uncultured Candidatus Saccharibacteria bacterium
GAACAAAATCGGCATTACGAGACAGTGGTTATCCACGCTTAAGTCAATCTTCGAAAGAAAAGGGAAGGACCCGCGAGCGCTTGAACCAAAATCGAAGGCCCCGCACGATACCAGTTGTCGCCAGCGAATACCGGAAGAGACGGAACAAAAAATACTTGAGATGAGAGAACTGTCGAAGAATGTCTGGGGCAAAGAGAAAATATCGAAGGTGTTGGAACGAGATCACAAAATTAAAATCCACCCTAACACCGTGAACAAGTACCTGCATAAGCATGGAAAAATTGACCCGAAGATCTCCCAGAAAAATACCGAAGCTTGGCGAGCCAAGAAAGCGCGAGCCGGGGAAGTTGAGCTCCGAGTTAAGTACCGACCGCCGAGACGAATTAAAGACTTAGCCCCGGGAGCGTTGGTCGAAAAAGACATGAAATACATCGAGAAACAAACGCGTCTCGGTTCGGGCAAAGACGCGGAGAACTTCTACAGCCAGCATACAACCATTGACTCGTTCACCAGAATCCGGTCGCTTAGTCTAGCCGAAGACGCCACGGCCGCGGGGTCGCGGACGGCGCACCTGCAAGCCGTGAGCGAGTTGCCGTTTCCCATTGCTTGTCTTAATTCAGATAATGGCAGCGAGAACAACGGCGAACTGCGCGAGGAACTTGTCCAAACGTCGGTGTTTCAGTTTTACTCGAATACCGGCACACCGACCGACAATCCGCGAGTGGAACGATCGCACTTGACTGACGAACTTGAGTTTTATCGACGAGGCGGGTTCAAAAAAACATTTGAAGCGCAACAAGAGGCTCTGGTTGAATGGGAACATTTCTACAACTTCGTTCGACCGCATCAGGCTCTCGGGTATCTAACACCGATGGCGTTCTACGCGCTCTGGAAACAAGATCCTCAAGCCGCGGGTAAGATTGTTGCCGAATACCAAACCCATCTCACCAGACAAAAGAAACGATTGGCCAGCGCCCGAAGAATTAAACGCCAAGAACAAATCGAAAAACTTATGGAATTTATCGACGCCAAATTAAACAAAAAGGTCGGAATTAACAAAGCTAAAACTGCTCTAATCGAGTGTCAATTATGTTCAGTGGCTTGAACAATGACATTGGGCTAGCAACAAATGTTTCTAAATCTGAAGAATTGGGAGATTTGGAATTTTTCTAAAATCTTTAGCATTCCTCGTAACTATCGTTGAACCAGTGAACAGAGCGGTCGCGGCAATTACACTATCGGGCAATTTTAATCCATAACGACTTCTAATAATTCCGCTTAGCCTCGCCAAACGAGAATCAAGGGAAACAATCGACAGAGTTTGCAGAAGCTTTTCAATCTGCATCATTTCGCTATTAGACAACGAAGAGAAACTAAAAAGTTCCACTTCGGTCACAGTGGAGATATAAACTGGCAAAGATTGACTAAAAATATTTTCCAGAGTTGGAATCACTGACACCTCACCCTTCAGATAATAAATTATTGCGTTAGTATCAAGGGTGTGCATGTTCCCATTCTTGTCTAATAGTCGAAAGTTCACTTACTGGATTTGGCCGGCGTTTACTCCAAAGACCTTTAGCCTGTTTCCACACAGCCAAACGTTTTTTCGGTAATACTCTAATTTCACCACTAATCCGAAGTCCTAGTTCTTTATTGATTAATTCAGTTTTCATAACACTCATCAGTGTAGCAGACGAAATAACCCTTGGCAACTTTATGGCCTTACTCGAAACGAAAAGGGTTATAACTGATTTCTCTATCGTAAACATTAATTCCCTCTGTTCGCTTGAGTTTGTTTACAATAATATAAGTTACTGGGGTTAAAATTACTTCATAAATAACCTTGGCTAGATAACCAGAAAAAATTAGGATGGCTAGACCAGAAGCGGGAATCGTGCCAGCAAAAGCAATAATTCCAAAAATAATACTATCTACTCCCTCACCGACAATTGTTGAACCAATCGTTCTCATCCATAAGTGCTTGCCGTTACTCCAAATTTTCATTTTTGATAAAACATAGGAATTACTGAACTCTCCTACGAAATAAGCAATGATTGAACCGAGAACGATTCTCGGCACTGCCCCAAGAATAAGTTGATAGGCTTGCTGATTTTGCCAGAACACCGGAGTGGGGAGTATTTGTACGAACCAGTAACAAATAGCCATAAAAACTAGTGCAACAAATCCGGACCAGATTATTTTTCGAGAGGCTTTATACCCATAGACTTCAGTGAGAATGTCACCAAAGATATAACTGATCGGAAAGATGAAAATTGCACCGGAAAATACAAAAGGGCCAATCTGCACTAGCTTTACAGCAACAGTATTGGAGATCATAAGCACAACCACAAATAAGATACTTACGTATAAAAAATATTTACTATCTTTCATACAAAGATAATATCATCGAAAAACAAACCCCGCCAATCCACTGAAGGACTAGCAGGGTTTATAGGTCCAAACCTTCTCAAGGTCCGAAGGATTAGAGTAATAGATTGGTTCAGCGGTCGATAACTCGAACCACTTTCGCCACTTCACTACTGACTGAAGAATGTGCATCGATGGATACTTTTCACTCCGTCTGGCGGTGTGACCAACGAGAAGCTTGTAGTCACGTTCTTGGGCTTCCCGTTCAGCCATTCTGAAAAGTAAAGTGCCCCAGCCGATGCCGACAACTTCTTTGGTCACAGCCAAACCACCAAGATGAACAATCTCCTCGACTTTCAAATTTGGGAACGAAGAAGCTAGGGCGCTCTTTATTAGTCCCTGCTCTTTATCTGCCAATTTTGAAAGAACGAATTGGAACGAACTAAGACAGACTACTGCATTGAGCGTTGGTCCACCGAAATGACCGAGGAGAACAGTTTCTGGGTGGTGAAATTCATCATGCACCCAAAAACGCGCTTCTTCGACCGTGTTCGGCCAATGTCGAGAAATTGCTCCAGCAAAAACTTCAATTGCCCTAGTAACTTCATCTTTCCTTAAGTACTTAATTGAAGAGCTGCCTGTGTTTTGAATCATCTGCCATCCTCCTTTCTAAGGTTCATGATACGCATTGAAAAAATAATGTCAAACTTGTGCGGTTTGCATGGCCGTGATAATTGGTTCAAGCTCGCCCTCGAAAATGCGCTCGACATTGTGCCACGATTGCTTGAGGCGATGGTCGGTGACACGATCTTGGGTTATGTTGTAAGTTCGAATCTTCTCCGAGCGATCGGCAGTGCCAATCTGGCTCCGACGCTCGGCGGCCGCCGTGCCAGCCAAGGTGTCTTCATGAATCGTCGCCAATTTATTACTCAAGATAACGAAGGCTTTATCGCGGTTACGACTCTGACTCCGCTCACTCGTTGACCGCACCACCAGCCCCGTCGGTTTGTGGAGCACGCGCACCGCCGTCTCGACCTTATTCACATTCTGTCCGCCCGCCCCACCCGAACGGCTGAAAGTGACTTCAATATCAGCTGGATTAATTTCAAAGTTTTGGGTTGCTCGAATCGGGATGACGGCCACCGACGCGGTGGAAGTATGAACGCGCCCGAGCTTCTCGGTTGCCGGCACGCGTTGAATCCGATGCACGCCACTCTCATAGCGCAGAGCGTCGCAGACCCCCTCCCCCTTCACCTCGAAAACGACTTCTCGGTAACCACCTAATTCCGTTTTTGATTCTGAAATTAAACTGAAAGACCAACCACGAATCGTCGCGTAACGTTGATACATGAGTGCCAATTCCGAGGCGAAACTGGCTGACTCCTCACCCCCCGCACCAGCTCTAATTTCTAAAATTAAATCTGTCCCCTTATCTTCAGCTCCGTCTTTCCCGTTCTGACTGACACTCCGTGAGGTAATGCGTTCGGCTTCAGCGTAGAGATCCGCTTCTTGTTTCTTTAATTCCGCAATTTCTTCCGCTCCCAACTCTTTCATCCCCTCATCATTCATCATGAGAAGTTCAAGTTCACTGATTCGTCCCCGCAAGCGCTCGGCGTCGCGGGCGAGATAAGAAGTTTTCGGATTATCCCGAAAGGCTGACCAGTCCATTGGTGGTTTTCTGGTTCGATTTGGCTCGAGGTTTCTTGTCCTTCTTGACCACACTCAAACCAGCACTCTTCACGGTGCGCTTTTTGAATCTCTCAACCCGACCAGCGGTATCAAGCACCTTCTCTTGACCAGAGAAGAAGGGATGGCAAGAACTGCAAATTTCGATCTGAATTTTAGGTAAAGTTGAGCCAACGGTGAAGACTGCGCCACAAGCGCAAGTGACGGCCGAGGTATCATGATAAGCAGGATGAATTTCTGACTTCATAGACAACGACTATAGCAGATGATTAATTATTTAACAATGGGTCGATCATATTAAGTTGGATATTCGTCACCTTAGCTAGCACCTGTTGACCATAAGAGCAAGTGGCACCACCGGTGCCATAATATCGGCAAGCGGCAGCGATTTCGGCACTATAACGACCACTACTAGCGCCTAAGTCAGATAGGTATAACGCCGTCGCCATGATCGCTTGCTCGGGATTCCAAGGGTCAACCGCGTCACCGGCGAGACCGAGCAATTGACCAATTCTATTTTTGAATAATTCCCAGGTCGACGGAATGAATTGTGACGGCCCCATTGCTCCGCCGAAACCACGACCGACGACGTACCGCGCGCCAAGCGGACAAGAGACTGGGGTCATCTTCCAATCGCGATTCAGGCGACTGGTGATACCTTGGAAGGGAACGGTGTCGCGTGGCGCTTTCATCACCCGTTCGAAGGGGGTACCTGTATTCTTACCCACCCCATTGCCGGTCTCTAGACTGGAGAGAATACAAGAGCCCTGATTCTGCCCAAGATTAGATTCTTGAGTTAAGATCCCCAAGATTAGCGCCGGACGAACTCCGGTCTTCTGGGAGGCTCGCGTAGCGAAGGCGAGAGCTTGGCCGAAGGGAATGGCCGCGGTATCACGAAGAGCGAAGAGGGCGACTCTAATCTGAGCTGCCCGCTTTTGCCGATCGGCTAATAAATTTTTATAATTAGCTTCTTGATTTTTGGTCACCGCCAAGAGTTGTTTCTTCTCGGCCTCCTTCTTTTCCACCAACTTTCGCTCAACCTCAATCGCTTGCCGGGCGTCGATCTCGGCCTGCTGTTTATCCTCCAAGACCACCTTGGCTTCTTCAGTGTCAGCCTTAGTTGAACGAATATCGGCGAAGGCTTCGTGAATCGCCTTTTCTAAATACTGATAGGAATCTGCCGTGCTAGAGAGATTCGCCAGAGTATCGTCTTGAAATAACAATTCTACGACACTATCTTGCTCGGCATCACGACGCTTGCGTAAGAGTTCCTCAAGCGATATCTTGATCTTGCTAATTTTATTCTCAAGCCCAAGAATTGTCCCAGTCTTTTTCTTAATATCACCACCTAAGCGTTCGATCTCTAGTTGATGTTGTTTAATGACTAGTTTGGCACGACTGATCTGAGTATTAAGAATAGTTAAATCACGTTGCAAGGATGACTTCTCTTGTTGCGTTACTTGCAAGAGTTGTGTCTGGGCGGCAATTTGTTGCTCCACCAGTTTAAGTTCGCCTTCGAGCGCCGTTTTACGCCGGGCCACGTCATCACTCGTCTGCGCCAGAGAAAAGCTTATCGAAAGAAAAAACAGACTAAAAAGAAAACCGAGCCATCGCTTCATTACGCTATTATAGCACAGAGATTATTTGTCAGACTTCTTGTCGGATTTAGCGGGTTCCTCAACCACTTTCCCATCATCTCCAACAACGGGTTCCTTCCCTCGCTTCTCGACTTCAATGGCGGAGAGATCAATGGGTGCGGTTTCCTCGACTTCTTCCTTGGCCACCGAAATTCCGGCGATTACCTCATCCGGTTTATGAGTGGTGGTTACGCCGGCTGGCAGTTTAATATCACCAATTAAAATTTGACTCTCAAGGGTATTAAGCGAAGTGACATCAACGCTGATGTTGTGCGGTAAATCTTTGGGGAGCGCCTCAATTTCAATTTCGTGAAGCACTTTCATTAGCGTCCCGCCGAGTTCCTTGATCGCGGGAGCGAGCCCAATGTATTCGACTGGAATCTTAATCTTCAGGGCCACATTTTGCTCCACCACATAGAGATCGGCGTGCAGGGGTTCGCGATTGACGGGGTGGTAGGCGACCTCGTGCACCAAGACACTCTTCTTGCCCTCCGGAGTGGTGAGGGTAATGATTGAGGATTCTCCAGCAATTTTGAACACTTTTTTAAACTCCTTGATTGGAACAAAAAATGAGGTCGCTTTATCTTTACGACCATAGACGATAATGGGCAAACGCCCCGCTTGGCGCTCGGCCTTCAACTCCTTGCCAAATATGGTTCTGGCTTCAGCCAGTAAACTAAACATCCCTCCATTATGCACATAATTTTAAAAAAGAAAAGCCCCGTGTTGAAACGGGACTAACGTGGCCGGCGGGATTCGAACCCGCAACCTCCTCGCCGATTATATCGGGTATCTACTCCGACGATGCGAGGGCTCTGCTTCACTCTAGGTGAAGGTGGACCAATTGAGCTACGACCAGGCCTCCGCTGGACTACGAATGGCGCTTCGGCTTCAGGGTATCAGCCTCTCGATCAACATCTTTGCGAGTGATGTGGGGGTTGGAAATGTTGGCGTTTCCAAAAGCGAAACCCCTTCTCTGCTCTTCTTTCTCATCTCGACTCATCTTAAACTTGCGAGCTTTTTCCAGCAACTCGTTTAAGACAGATAGCTCCTTCATTGAAGATCTCCTTTCTAACTATAAGATTAGCACACTTAATTTCAACTCTCAAACGACATTGAGAGTATCTGAAACCAAATCCCAGCGATAGCAGGAATTTGGTTTAATGTTTAATGGATGATTTTTGTTGTCTAATTTTACACCGTCGGCGAGAGATGGGCGGTGAGGTATTCGATACTACCACCGACTTTTTTGCCTGAATTTAAGCTACCATCTGTCTTGTTAAGAGTTTTTGGGATTTTCGAAAAAATGAACTAGCCTCAAGAATTTCAACCAGAACTGGAGTGTGATTTTTTGAATAATGTACCACAAAATTCCCCGCTTCTTCAGCGTAGTCGATTGGCCGAGCTGATACTTCCCAACTCATCACATCAGCTTCGGGCTCGTAAGAAACTTTTAAATTTTTAGGTATTTTATTCTTCATACCGTCGGGGAGAGGTGGGCGGTGAGGTATTCGATACTACCACCGACTTTTTTGCCCGGGTTGAAGATATTTAAGGGGTCGAAAATATTTTTCGTCTCGCGGAAGAGAGCGCAGATCTCGGCGCCATAAAGCTTCTCTAAATAAGGCGTTCTGATAATTCCGTCATTATGCTCGGCCGTGATCGAACCATGATACTTAATCACGAGATCGTAGACGAGATCAGAGACTTCAGTAATAACTTTTGTCTCTTTCAATTCTTCTGGCCCCATGAGGGGAATGATATGGAAGTTGCCATCACCCGCGTGACCGGCGATCGTATACCAGAGGTGATAACGATCAAGAATCGCCGTGAGCTGGGGAAGGAATTCGGGTAAGAATTCCGGTCGAACAATGATGTCGTCGATGAAGGGGGCCGTGCGCTTGCCCTTCACATGTTGACGCAAGAGGTTGAAGCTCTCATGGCGAATGGTCCAATACTTGGACGCTTCTTCTTCGGTCTTAGTCGCCCGATTCATGAGACCGAGCGCGGTGACGCGCTTGCTCGCCTCGGCAAGAGATTGATTGATTTTCATCTCATCGTCGCCCGAGAATTCAGCCAGCACCACCAACTTGGGCAGGCCACCGCGGATAAGGAAGGAGACCTCGGGGATGAAGCTGGTGATCAATTTGAAGAAGCGTTTGGCCTTCATCGCCTTCATAATCCCCCACCAAAAACGCAGGGCAAGCTTGATGGTGTTGTCGTCATAAGACTCAATGCTCGCCGGTTTGAGCGGGAGGATCTCATTCACCAATTTAGCTAATGGATTTAAATCTTTCAAAAAAATGACCAGCAGTTTAGAAATCTTCTTGACCGACACGAGACGGAAGGTGATCTCCGTTACAATCCCCAGTGTCCCTTGTGAACCCACGATCAGCTTGCAGAAGTTGAAAGTCTGCTCGTTGGCCTTCCAGACATTCCAGAGATAATAGCCGGCGGAATTCTTGGAGACTTTCGGCTTGGCCTCTTTTAATTTTGACTCATTCTCAGTAATTAATTTAAAAATATTTCGGTAAAGTTCGCCTTCGAAGTCTAGTTGCGCCATTTTCGCCTCCAATTCAGGCCGATTAAGTGACTTGATCAAATATTCTTTGCCGTCGCTTAGAATAAGTTTGAGTGAATCAATATAATCTTCGGTCTTGCCGTAAGAGAGGGTGCGCTCACCACCGGCGTTATTACCCACCATTCCGCCCACGGCACAGAGTTCCTTCGACGCCGGGAAGGAGGGCATTACGAGCCCCTTGGCCAGAGTAAGCTTCTCGAAGTCGCGATAATAAGTGCCGGGCAAAACTGTCGCAGTTTTTTCCCTTTCATCAATTTTAATCATCCCGGTCATAAACTTCGTCACATCAAGAATAATCGATTCATTGAGTGAACCGCCCGACATGCAAGTGCCCGCCGCCCGGACGGTGATGGAGAGTTCGGGATTATTTCCCTTCTCGCGAGCGATGAATTCTACCAAGCGCGCGATGTCCGTCGCGTCGCGCGGGAAGAGCACGAGCGCCGGCCGAACCTTAAATAAGCTGGCATCACGACTATACTTGTCGAGCGCGGTGGATTCGGAATGAACTTCCCCGCGGAAAAATGTTTTCACCCCTCGCACTAATTCCTCATTCAACATGATTGAAAAGTTTAAGCTTCTGACTGACCACGGCTTGTATGGCCTGCACCGCTGGCTTCAAGATCTTATACGGTGCAACTTCTTCGGGATTCTCTTGGAGCGCGAGCTTGAGGGCATCGCGATAAGCGACACGGATCTCGGTATTGATGTGGATAATGGCAATGCCGGCGGTAATGGCACGACGGATGTCGTCTTCGGTGTTGCCCGAGGCGCCGTGGAGGACGAGCGGTACCCCCGAGACTTCGCGAATAAATTTGATCCGATCAATGTCGAGCGCCGGATCGGGATGACCCTTGAGCATGCCGTGGATGTTCCCCACCGCCGGGGCAAGGAGATCAATGCCAGTTTCGGTCACAAACTGCTTGGCCTCGGCTGGCTTGACCAGATCATCAGCCCCGAGCCCAACTCCTTCCGGCACAGCGTCGAGAAGCTTCGACGACGTACCGATGTAACCTAATTCCGCTTCCACAATAATCTCCGGATTAATTTGACGGGCATACGCGACGCACTTCTTCGTCTCGGAGATATTTTCTTCCAGCGTCAATTTACTCCCGTCGAAGATGACGGCGTCGAAACCAGCATCAATCGCCTCCTTCACTCGATCGAAAGAATAAGTGTGATCGGCGTTAAGAAAAATTGGATGATCAAATTCCTGTCGCACGCTCGCCACGAGGGCCGCCACTTGTCGAACACCTATAAAATCACGTTCACCTTCGGAAACGCCGATAATCACGGGCACCGCGAGCTCGCGCGTCGCACGGACGATCCCCCAGAATCCTTCAATGTTCGAGATATTAAAGTGGCCAATCGCCACCCGCCGCGCCTCCGCTTCCGCAATGCATTCCCGCAACGTTTTCATGTCTAGATTATAGCACAACCTTAATTAGCTTGGTATAATGGCGGAATGGAAAATCAACAAAAAACCGAATTTGATTTTGTGGCGATTGGTGACATTGTGACCGACGCTTTTATCAGACTGAAGAATGCCGAATTGCATTGTGATATTAATCACGAGCACTGCGAGATCTGTCTGGACTTCGGGGCCAAGATCCCCTACGAATCCGTCACCGTCGTGCCAGCCGTCGGCAACTCCCCCAACGCCGCCGTGGCCGCCGCGCGCCTCGGCCTCAAGACGGCGCTCGTCACCGACCTCGGCGCGGATCATTACGGCGACGAAGCAATTGCCACCCTAAAACAAAATAGTGTCGAAACAGACTTCGTGAGGCGCCATGAGGGTCAGAAAACGAATTATCATTACGTCCTCTGGTATCAAGACGATCGCACAATTCTCATCAAGCACGAAGAATATCCCTACGCCCTGCCGGATATAGGCAAACCGAAATGGATTTACTTGAGCTCACTCGGCGAACACTCGCTCGCCTATCACGATGAGATTGGAAAATATTTATTAGAAAATCCAGAGGTGAAGCTCGCCTTCCAACCCGGCACTTTCCAGATCAATCTCGGACCGGAAAAATTGAAGACGATCTACGAGCGCACCGAAGTCTTCTTTTGCAATGTCAGCGAAGCCCAAAAGATTTTAAATACTAAAGTGATGGAGATTAAAAAATTACTAAGTGGCATTCATAAATTTGGCCCGAAGATTGTGGTCATCACCGACGGCCATGCCGGAGCTCATGTCTCCGACGGCACAATTGTCTGGTCTATGCCCATCTATCCTGATCCGAAGCCCCCCTTCGAGCGCACCGGCGCCGGCGATGCCTTCTCCTCAACCTTCACTTCAGCTTTGGCTCTAGGTAAAACAATCCCCGAAGCTCTCGCTTGGGGACCGATCAATTCCATGTCCGTCGTCCAACAAGTCGGCGCCCAAGCCGGTCTCTTAAACCGCCAAGCGCTTGAGCAATATCTCGCCACTGCCCCGAGCGATTACCAAGCCCGAAAGCTTGACTAATTAGATTACTTACCATACAATCAAAACTAGATTTAGCAGGCGGTCTCCTTGCTAACTAGGAATGAAGTGTCTGGCTTGGCCTGAAGTCAAGTCACGACGGGACCTGAAATCCCTATTCCTAAACCCGAGACCATGGGAGTAGTAGCCATGACGGCTCATGATCTTTTACAGTTGGACAAACAGTGTGCATTGTCTCAGGTCTTACGCAGGAAGTGGATCGAAACCAAGAAGTACGACCCTATGAAGGCATTGGGAGTGACGGCCTCTTGTCTGTTTGGCGCCATGATTCTGGTCATCGCATGCATCGTCAATCTGGCCACGGCATTCAAGTTGGATCCCCCTTTTTCGGGACTGAA
>CAZZED010000051.1:0-6494 GCA_964653115.1 uncultured Candidatus Saccharibacteria bacterium
CTGTGGTTGAAGGTCAGGTCAAGACCGCGCCAGTCATGGTTGATAAGGTGAGACAGATTATCCTTTCCTCGATTAAGTGGTTGGGGGGTGATTCGACCGAAGCCAATCAAATCTTCGAACAGAAAAGACGGACGGAGTTGGGTCGATTAAAGACCGCCGAACGCACCTCCAAGGGGATTGCCGGTAATGCTGAAAATGACCTGCTCACTCTCGGGGAGATCCACCCCCTCTCCAGCGAAATTTCCGAGTTCGAAAGGCTGGACCAAACCAAGGTCGCGGAATTTGCCAAGGCTGAGCTCAGTCCGGACAAACTTTTCTGCTCCATCATTGAACCCTAGGAGAACCAAGAGGAAACAAAACACCGCCCCGATTCGCAATCGTGTGGCGGTGTCTTTTTTTTAGATCGAGAATAAATTACTAGCGATTAACCGAGATTGCCGCACCACCTTCCGCATCACAAGCGCCAACCGTCAGTGAACCATTAGTATTGCGCGAGAGATAGTAACCGGTCAAAGCATTCGTCCAAGTGCCGACGCCATTCGGACTAACTGGAATTTTACCCAAATAACCTTGAGTTGACAGGCTAGTTAAATCCACGCAGTTGGCACTGGCAACCACGGCACTACAAGCAACGACGTTACAACCACTAACCGCTGTGCCAATCATGTAGTTAGTCCCCGCCGTTAAGGCGGTGATGTTTGGCGTCAAATAACTTCCCCCGTTATCGACTTGATCAACCTTGACAGCCGAAAGGAGAGCGGTGGTATCCGTCCAGCGGGCGGCATCGCGGGCGTCTTGGAAGCGCTTAAGAGGATCAAGCGAGACGAAAACGACCCCGGCTAAGATCGCGATGATCGCGATCACGATTAGCAATTCAATTAAGGTAAAACCTTTCTTAGACATAAAATAAAATTAATTATTAATAATTGTGTATTGTTTCGCGACCCAACCTTCTTTGCTTTGATTTCCAAACTTAATTCTATACCACTCCCCCTCTTCGGCCAAGAGTGGATAAACTTCACCGGGATTCACTCGGCCCAAAGAGGCAAAGCTGGTCCCGGGCCCTGATCGCACATTGAGCCAACCGGTCGGGGTGTCAGCGATCTTCAGAGTTTTCTCGGTTGAGGAAGTATTATCTTCAATCACCGGCGCACTGGTGGTGGCGACAAGGGCTTGCCCCGAGCTTGTCGAGGGGATGGCTTCCAGGGCCGCACGTCGTTCGGCTTCACGTCTCAATTCAGCTTCCCGGCGATTGCCCCAGAGCCAGAAGATCATCCCCGCCCCGGCAATCAAAATGACAGCCAGCGCGAGTAATCCCTGATTATTCTTCACCCACCGGGCGACTGAAGATTGCCTGTCTAGACCACTGCCGGTATGCACCCCGGGGCGCATCATCAGTTCATCGGTTCTCCGTTTACCCAAGCCTCCAAGCGCCAACCCAATCGCCTCGAGGTAGACGATTGGTTGCTTGACGAAGGGTGATCGAGCCACCCCCGCCGGTAATTCTAAGTTGGAGCGGAAGTAGTCGGCGAGGCCACGAAGCTGACTGCCTCCCCCGGTCAAGAGTAGGCCATGAATCTTTTGCCCCGACCAACGCTCATAATGATCGATCGTGGCCTTGATCTCATCCTTGAGCGGGGCAAGTTCTCGGAGAAGAATGGTGAAGATCTGACTCTCGGGATCAAGAATTCCAATCTCCCGCTTCTTCTCTTCGGCGACTTCGTAATCAACCTTCAGAGTCTTCGCTACGGCTTGAGTTAAGCCCTCACCACCCCTAGGTAAGGTGTGGCTATAACGCAAACCATTTTTATCGAAGACGGCGAGCACGGTTGAGACGGCCCCACAATCAATTACCATCACTGGACGCTCAACGGCCTCGGGGAAGATGCCCCGGAAAGTGGCGATGGTCTCGAGATCGAATTCAGCCGTGAGCCCCAGCTCAGCGAAGAAGCTCTGCCAATCAGCTAAGAGCTTCCGACTCGTCCCCGCCACGAGGAAATCGAGTCCAGTGTCGGTGCGCTGTAGCACCTTATACGAAATAATTAAATCTGATTCCTCGAGCGGGATGTGCTCCCGGGCGACCGTGAGGACCATTGCCCCAAGGGCCGCTTCGCCCTTGGGCACACCCGCCCAAGGGCAAGAGAAAGAGTGAATATAAACTTGAGAATCGGGTAAACCGAAGGTCACTCGACGCAACGAGATTCCCCGAGACTTCTTCCCGCCACCACCCCTCTCGGCACTACGTAAAGCTTCACGCACCGCCGTCATGAGGGCCTTGCGATCCTTAATCACCCCACGCTCGATGACTCCCTGAGGCAAGCTGACTCGTCCGAGCGCCGTGATGTGAGGTGACCCAGCTCGGCCCGCTAGTTCAACTACCTCAACGCTCCGATCAGCGATATCGAGACCAACGGTTTTATTAAATAAAAAGTTAAAACGCATAAAGATAACTAGTGACGAGGAGTGACCGATTGGCGGGTGAGAGCGTAACCAGCACCGTCAGAGATTGCTCATTCTCTCCGACCACTCCCCGCGCCACCACCCGACGATTATTCCCCCCCAGATTAGTCACGGCTATTATACAACGATCAGCCCCAACCGTAAATTGATAACTGCCTTGGGCTGGGTTCTGGCGCAGAGCGAGGAGGGCGGAATCGAGACAACCGTCGGCGAAAGCCTTAGCCTCGCGACCTTGGTCAGTGGTCGTCGCCAGTTCAAGCTCGCGCACGCCCAAGAGAGCCGTGGCGAGAGCGATGGTGAGGGCGACCGAGCCCACGATTACCACCACGACCAGCGCCGCGAAGCCAGAATTTACTTTTTGATAATAAAAGTTTTTCATTTTCAACGACGACGATTAATGACAAACTGAAGCGTTCGGGGTGGGGCCGGTGGAGCATTAAAAGTTAAGTTAAGAGAAAAAGAATCTCGTTCCGCCCACAATCCAGTCACTCGACCGATGACGAAATCGCTAACCTGAAGACTTGAGGTCGCGGTCAGAGCTAAGGCTGGACTACCGGTAATTACTCTGGATAATCTTCCTTGGTTTAAATTAAAAGTAATGGTCTGACCAAGATTGTTGACTAGGACGAGAGTCGAGCTCGTGGCGTTGCCGACCGGGGTGATGACGGACGTCGCCTCTTCTAGCTCACGCGTAATGATCTCGGGGCCGAAGCGGGCGCTCGCATTCACTTCGGCCCCGGCCCGAGCCCGAGCCCCCAAGTCTCCCACCGAGAGTGACCAGAGAATGAGACTCACGGCGAAGGTGCTCATAATGGCGAGATAGATTATTAACTCGATCAGGGTGAATCCCTGATCAGCTTTTAGGTGATAGCTTTTAGCTTTTAGGCTCATTTGTAGTTAATTCTAACCTCCTGCAAGACGGGGGTGGCAACGCCGTCGCCGGTCAAGGTCACGCGATATTGCGCGAACTGTCGACCATTATAACTAATTGGGACAAGCGTGCCGGTGGCGAGAGTGAAGTCTGGCGACCAAGGTAGGCTCGCAAGTTCTGCCGAAGTGGTGGCCGTCTTGATATTTAATTTAACACTACACGCCGGCGAGCAAGCCGGAATCATCTCATCCCAACTGACGAGTTGGAGTGGCGAGAAGTTGGTCATGTCAAAGATCGAAGAAGTAAGCAGTCCAGAAGTCTCGTAACCGCCACCGGAGAGACGTAAAATAACGCCACTCCCACCGACCGCCCAACCGTCGTTCGGCGATGAAAGAAAGACCGAGTTTAAAATTTGAGTGGTTGGTGAAGGCGAATAGGGCGACCAGGTTGATCCATTCCAGCGCAAGATGATACCAGCTGTGCCGGCGGTAGTTCCGCCGACCGCGAAACAGTTGCTGGCCGACGAACAATGAACAGCGTTCAGATTCTGGGTGGTGCCAGAGGTCGGGGCAGTATTCCAGTTACTTCCATTCCACCGCCGGATGTTGCCGCCCGAGCCGACAATGAAGCCGTCGGTCGCCGAGATCATGGTGACATCATTCCAAGTTTGAGCGCCAGTGTCGATGAAGAGGGACCAGGTGGCTCCCGTCCAACGTAAGATCGTCCCACTGGCGCCGACCGCGAAACAGTTGCTGGCCGACGAACAATGAACAGCGTTCAAGTTTTGCGTATTAACAGGAGTAATAATGTTCCAAACATTAGCAGTGGGATTATTCCACCGCCGGATGTTGCCGCCCGAGCCGACAATGAAGCCGTCGGTCGCCGAGATCATGGTGACATCATTCCAAGTTTGAGCGCCAGTGTCGATGAAGAGGGACCAGCCTGAACCATCGTAATGCCACAAACGACCAGTGGCGCCAACGGCCCAAATATCAGAAGCAGAGAGAGCGTAAAGGGCGTTAATGTTAGCACTTGATGGAATGATGGATTCCGTCCAGGCTGAACCATTATATCTGGCTAATGCTCCAGACGCTCCCACGGCCCAGCAATTTGAAGCTGAAGTGCAAGCCACGTCAGCCCAAGTTTCAGCGCCAGTGTCGATGAAGAGGGACCAGGTGGTCGGCAATTGAGCCAATTTAAGTTCTCCCGCCGTGGTCACATCCACATTCGTTCCCGTCTGCCCCGTCCAATCGGTCTCAAGCCAATCACGTGAATCCCAATTGGTGAGACGAGTACTTCGAGTGACGGTCTGCGCCACGCCATAGGGCGACGGCCAAGTGACTTCTGATTTAATTGATTTGGTTTCGAGATTGATTGGACTAATCGTGACTGCCCGAGTAAAACGCCCATCAATTGTCTCATTGGTCACGCCGTCGGCTAAAGTGTTCCAGGCATTGTCACGAGTGGCTCTCACTTCGCCGATACCTTTGTCGGCATAAGCGCCGGCAACGAGGAAGTCGGTGCCATAACTCACACTCGAGACACTCCCCAAGGTGAGTGAGACAAAAGCTGAAGCCACAAGGGCGAAAAGGGCCAGCGCGAGCACGATCTCGAAGAGACTTTGACCGGTGTTTAAATTTTTATCGTAAGCGATCATAGATTATTGCGCCGAGATGAAACCGAGATCATTGATAAGTAAATTACGGCTGTCACCGGTCGAGTGATCGAGCCTAATTGTCCCCGTGGCGCTTGGTGTGCCGGTGAGAGGTGAGAAGGTGATCTCGGTCGCGCTGAGCGTCAGGGTCGCTTGCAAATTAATGGCGTCACGAATCCCCGTCGCCTCATCATAAGCTGGATTGCGACTAGCGTAACTTGGGCCACGGAAGAGAATGTAACGATCCGGAATACCACTGTTTACTTCCAAAAGTATTCCGTTGGTGGACGAGGCGACACCGGCCACACTCCGGGCGCGCGCCAATTGAATCACTTGTTCCAGATCACCGGTCACCTCATCGAGTTGACCACCGGACGGCAAGCGATTTAAGGCCGGCCCGGCGAGGGCGGCAATCATCCCCCCAATCGCGAGGACGATTAATAATTCGATGAGAGTAAACCCGCGCATTGATATTATTATATAAGGAAAAGGCCACGCAGACGAATGCGTGGCCCGAGACCAAGGAAAGGTTCTTATTCTGGCCGTATCGGATGAACCGAGCGGTGCACTTACCCTTTTGATGGAATCTTCCTGTCGGAAGTTCAACCTTGATCTCAACACAGGAGGTGTTCACTCATGGGCTTCAGGGCCGCCACAACAAGTAGCCAATTCATCGGCCAACTTATGGACGAGCACAGCGACTGCCCCAAACAAATCGACGGAAGACAACCCAACTTCCTTAGCGAATGAGTGGAGTCTTCGTCGTCCTTGCGGCGTGAACAAGTCTTCCGAATGTTGGCGGAGATAATCCTCAACCAACACTTCGCCATAGGCGGGCGGAAACTGATCCTGTTCGGTGACGGGTTGTTTCCGGTTGTGACAAAGCGTCACGTAGCGAATCACTTGATCGAGATCCAGCCCTTCATGGCGCATACAGAGACCTCCGACCACGTTGTGGATGCGAGCCATCGGCCAACAGGCCTCACCCTTGGCATACTTGGGTGCCGACTTGCCGATCAACTCTTGAACGACCCGCACAGCAAGAATGTCATAGATCTTATACAAAATCTCGAGATCCTCGCTTCCAACACTCAACCCACTCCACCAGTTCTTACACTCCAACCTTGATGTCATAGACACCTCCATGGAAAAGACCTTGGTTTCTATGGCCCAGAGAACGTCTCCAAGGCATTGAAACTAACTGCCCAATAGCTTAGCAGATTGGGGTGTAAAAGTCAAGGGCAAATCCGCCAGCTGGCGGATGCTTTAAAATAAGGCTATTTACCATATAATTCGTGGTGAGTACCAATGAGTTTGAAAATTATCGCCCCAACTTCTTCTTCAAAAAGAGCTCTGAAATCACCGGTTATATTGATACTTCTTTTGCCCGAATATCTACCGCTTAACTTGTGATTATCAAGTAAGGGGTGGAACTTGTCTTGCTTAAACAAAGCTAATCGTTTATAAAATGATTCTTGAATTTCCGGTCTTAACTTATCAAACTGTTTC
>CAZZED010000052.1:0-3615 GCA_964653115.1 uncultured Candidatus Saccharibacteria bacterium
GCCACATAGCGAATCCCTCCGCGCTAAAGGACCAGAAGATCTAATCAAAGCGAACGCTGTCTCAAGTTTACTCCATCAGTCTCGAAAATAATAGTGCCCAATTCAGCGGTGCTAAGAATCTTGGCGCCAACTTGGTTTAGAATATCTAAAACCTCTTGATGCGGGTGACCATAGCGATTATTCTTCCCCGCCGAGACCACAGCATACTGCGGCTGAACGGCCGAAGCATATTCTGGCGCCGTCGAAGTGCGCGAACCGTGATGGCCGGCTTTCAAAACATCAGTTTTCAAATTTTTACCCTCAAGACCGAGTAAGTACTTCTCAATTTTAATCGGCGAATCGCCAGTCAGAAGAAAACTATTTTCGCCATAAGTGAGTCGAGCGACGATGGAAGCGGTGTTCGTCTCCCAGCCGGTTGGATCTTGATCGGGGAAGAGAATGTCGAGCGAGACCCCCTGGTCAAGCTCGAGCTTCATCCCCCGTCGCGCGAGGAGATGCGCGCGACTACCGTCGGTCGCTAGCTTCTCGAACTCTCGATAGATGCCAGAGTCTGATGAGACGCCGGGTTCGAGCACCGCGCCGACGTCGAAACGCCGAAGGACGAAAGGCAATCCACCGATATGGTCAGCGTCGGAGTGAGTGGCAATGACCACATCGAGGGAATGGTCGTAAAAAGGCATCACTTCACCGAGGGCACGGAGCACTTGCTTCCCGGCTCCACCATCAACCAAGACTTGATTGCCGTTCGGCGCTTCGATATAGATCGCATCACCTTGACCAATGTCGAGGAAGGCAACGGTCAGTATCCCCCGTGGCGACTCGCGCCAAACAACGTACCAGACGAAGCTATTGACGATGATTAAAATTAACGCCAACCAGAGACTAAAATGCTGTCGGGCTTTGGACATCGCCTATCATCATACTAAGCGCGCCGAGCCCTGCCTATTGACTCACGGCCCCACTTTCGCCATTATGAATTCAGATGAAACTAGAATCTTAGATCTTTAACCAAACAGAAAGGAGGTCAACGTGTCTCGGAGACCATCAGAGCACATCTTGTGTCTTGGCCCAGCCCATGACGATTCAAGCAAAGTCGTCGCTGGGGAGATGAATTTTCGGGCAATTAAGCTTGGCCGTCGCTTCTGTTTCGAAACGATGGATTGGGAAGTCCCATTTTCGACTCTAGATTTTGCAAGGTTCCTCTGCTTCCTCTCCTACGGCCAAACGAGCTTAACATATCTGCTCAGTCGGGGAATCGAGGAGAGAAAAATTCTAGAGATAAAAATGATAGGTGAGGAAATAGCTAGTCTCCCTTATTTCAAACAAGGAGACAGGGTTGCCCACGATCAAATCCTTCAAATCATTGATCGGCAAGACCCGGCCATCTTCGCCTTCATCGCCCGGATTCGAAATGGGCACTCGTCGACGGATCACCCCGCGGCCTGACTTCTTGTCGGGCCGCTTTTTTTCGCCAAATTAAAAAATAACCAACATAAATAATCACGACCAAAACGAAAGGAAAACTTTTGATCGCCACGGTGGCTCCGGGCAAAGCGCTTCCGACGGCTGTGATGATTAAAATATATTTTGCCACGAGATATCCGAGGGGCGCGATTAAATAAGCCAGGGGTGAAAAAATAAACCCCGCCAGGCTAATCGTCACGGCGAGGAGCATGGTGAAGGGTACGAGTGGCACAACAAGCAGATTGGTGAGGAGAGCATAGATTGGCAATTGACCCATGAAGTAGAGAATGAGTGGCAAGACGGCCACTTGGGCCGCGACCGTCGTCGCGACGGTCGCTCTCAACCCAAAACGGGCCGGCAAGAATTTAAACCATGATTCGAAAAGGGGCGCACCATAGATGAGGCCGGCCGTGGCAAGACAAGAGAGTTGGAAGCCGATGTCGTAGACGAGGATTAGTGGATTGATAATTACCATTACCACGATTGCCGTCGCCAGCGCCTGACCGGCCTCATAAACTCGGCCGGTCAGGCGAGCGACGATGGCGATGATGGCCATGATGGTGGCGCGAATGACGGAGGCTCCCCCACCGACCATGACGGCGAAGGTAATGATGGCGAGGGCCGAGAGGATGAGTGACCACGAGCGTCGGAAACGAAAGAAGTTGAGGAGTGAGGCAATTGCCACACCGATAATGGTCAGATTGTAACCGGAAAGGACAATTAGATGGATGAGCCCAGCCCGACGCAAGCGCTCTTGCCAGAGATCACCGAGCGAGCGCTTGCCCCCAACTACTAATCCACCCAAGAGGGACGATGCCGGCTCGGGGAGAACTTGATCGAGCTGACTCAAGAAGACGGACTTGAGTTGAAAAAGTTTGGCGACAAAAACTGACCCACCACTCCCCAGCTTCTCAACTTTCGGCTGATACATAATCGCGCCAATACCGCGGACGGCAAGGTAAGCCGGATAATCGAAGCTCCTCCCGCCGTCGGTCTCGAAAGTTTTTGGCGACTCAAGCTTACCCATCACCCGCAGACGGTCGCCATAGTAATAAGGGGGAAAGGTGGCGACAATCAACAATACTTTGCCTCGGCTATTGTCAGGCCTGAAAGTTAATCGGGTGTCGCGATCACGCTCATCTGGTTCATCAACCACCACTCCTTCAATCGGCCGGTTAGCTAAATTAAAATCAACCAGACTTGATTGTCGATCGGCGTTAAGGGAAATAATCCCCAAGGTAAAAGCGAGACCGAAGAGAAAAAACTTTGCATTAATCACTCGGGAGGAAGTTGGGACCAGACTCCAGAGACCAAAAATTAGAGTGAAGGAAAGAGGGAGAGGCCAAACTCGCCCCAAGACTTCTCCCCAGAGCGAGGCTACGGCGACCGCCGAAAGAAAGCCGAGAAAAAAGTTATACACAGTATTGCGTTTATAATCATCTTACCTATAATAAACTCGCATGCAATTAGTCGCTTCAAAAATGTTTCTCACCAAGGGGGTCGGGGTGCATAAGGACAAACTAGCTTCGTTTGAGCTCGCCTTGCGCGCGGCTGGCGTCGAGCATTGCAATCTCGTTCTCATCTCGAGCATCTTCCCCCCTGGTTGCAAGATGGTGAGCAAAGACGAAGGGGTGAGGTTATTGAAACCGGGACAAATTGTTTTCTCCGCCTACGATCGCAATGCCACCAACGAACCCAATCGCCTGATTGCCGCTTCAGTGGGCGTGGCCATTCCAGCCGACCCAACTCAACACGGCTACCTATCCGAACACAACTCCTTCGGCGAGAGTGATCAGAAGGCCGGTGATTATGCTGAGGACCTAGCCGCCTCCATGCTCGCCACCACTCTGGGAATTGAGTTTGACTCTAACCAAGCCTGGGACGAACGGGAACAAATTTATAAAATGAGCGGCAAAATTGTTAGAGCGACAAACGTTACTCAATCGGCAATCGGCAATAAAGATGGTCTCTGGACCGCTGTCTTAGCCGCCGCGATATTTTGCGATTACGCCCAATTCACGCCGGCTGATAATTCCCACCCCGTGATTTAAATTTTAGTTGTCGAAGAGTTTAGCGGCCGGTTTCTTCTCCCCCTCATCCATCGCTTGGTTGGCGAGGTGGTCCGCGCGGCGGTTCCGCTCGCGCGGGAGG
>CAZZED010000053.1:0-2543 GCA_964653115.1 uncultured Candidatus Saccharibacteria bacterium
ATTAAGGGGACCCTTCTTCTGGTTAAACATTTACGGGAAGCGGGTTTCGCCGAAGTCTTCTTGCCGGCGGCGAATGCGCTTGAGGCGGCTTTGATCGAAGGCATCACTATTTACGGGGTGATTTGTCTTCGCGATCTCGCCGATCATTTGTCACCACCGGAAAAGGAGGGCGATGATGATGCCATCGAACTTCCCGTCAAAAAGCTGAAACCCCAAACGCCAACGATAATTTCCTACGCCGATGAAGCGCCGATCATTGATCTGGCTGATGTCGTTGGCCAAGCCTCCGGCAAGCGCGGGCTCGAGATTGCCGCGGCCGGCGGACACAATCTCGCCATGTCCGGACCGCCGGGGACGGGCAAGACCATGCTCGCCAAGGCCTTGGGTGGCATTCTACCGCCACTCACCTTCGACCAAGTCCTCGAAGCGACGGGGATTCACTCCGTCTCTGGCACGCTCGCCGAAGGCGAGCTCGTGACGCAACCCGTCTTCCGCGCGCCTCATCACACCGCCTCCTACATCTCGCTCGTCGGTGGTGGCACGATCCCGCGTCCGGGCGAGATCACGCTCGCCCATCGCGGGGTCCTCTTCCTCGACGAGTTCCCCGAATTCGACAAGCGAGTAATCGAAGCGCTTCGTCAACCGCTCGAGGATCGCCTCATCACTATTGCTCGGTCGCGAGGGACAACGACCTTCCCCGCCAGTTTTATTCTCGTCGCCACCATGAATTATTGCCCCTGTGGCAATCGCGGAATCGCCGGCAAGGATTGTATTTGCAATCCGAGCGCTCTCTTCCGTTATCAACGCAAACTCTCGGGGCCGATTGTCGATCGGATTGATCTCTGGATCGACGTGCCTCACATTGATCACCAGAAATTAGCTGCGACTGGACCGAGCGGGGAGTATTCGCGAGCGGTCCGCGAGCGCGTGATCAAAGCGCGCCAAATAGCGGTGAGGCGTTTCGTCGGCCTCCCGATCGCCATGAATAGCGAGATGGGCGTGCGCGAGCTCAAACGCTTCGCGCCACTTTCGGATTCAGGAACGAAGCTTCTCGTCCAGTCGGCCAAGCGCCTCAATCTCTCGGCGCGCGCTTATCACCGCGTCATCAAACTCGCTCGCACCATCGCCGACTTAGGAGCGAGCGAACATATCCGCGACGAACATCTACTTGAAGCGTTGCAATATCGCCCGAAGAATAATTCATAGTTTAAAAAACCCTTAAAATTAGGCATATTTTTGACTTAATCACCGACAATCTGGAATTTTACTTGACAGGATTTGTGATTCGTGTATACTGGTGGGTAGTTATGTAGCACCCCGGATGCGTCAGGTATCCATCCGGGTAAACGGGTAAACAAAGGCCTAGTCGGGCGCGTGATAATACACAAGCGTGCCCCGGCGCAATTAGAGCCAGAGGGAGAACGGCAATGAGACGCGATCCTCGTTAGCGCCTGTTCGAAGGTCGTATGAGCACAATTGAGTGCGGACCGGAGAACCTTGTGGGGAAGATCCCGTGGAGTTGGCGCACTATCAAATAAGCTCCACAAAAATTTATGGGAAGAAAAGAGAGACGTGGTGGGGGACGGCGATTCGACACAGTCGAAAAGTCGCCCCCATTTTTTTGTCTAAAAATTATTTATTTATGATATTCTAAAATATATGAAAGACATTCAAAAACAAGTCGATGCGTGGGTGACGCAATATAAGATTGGTTATTGGAAGCCAACCGAGACAAGGATCGCTGGGAGAAAAAATAATTCATGACCAAATCACTTTTGCCAGCCGAAAGAATTGAACGATCCATCCTGTTTATTCGAAAACAGAAAGTTTTACTCGATACTGATTTAGCTGGACTTTATAATGTTTCAACTAGAGTTCTGGTTCAAGCCGTCCTTCGCAATAAAGAGCGTTTCCCATCTGATTTCATGTTTCAACTCAACGACACTGAGTTTCGTAACTTGAGGTCACAATTTGTGATCTCAAGATGGGGAGGTCGGCGGTATCGACCCTATGTTTTTACCGAGCAGGGGGTGGCGATGCTCTCGAGTGTGCTTCGAAGTTCGCGGGCAATTAGCGTAAATATTGAAATCATGCGGGCTTTTGTCCACCTCCGCCAACTCCTTTCGACTCATGTCAATTTAGCTCGCAAATTAGCCGAGCTGGAACAGAAATACGATAAAAATTTTAGTGTCGTCTTCGAAGCCATCCGCCAACTAATGATCCCGCCTGAAGAACCTCGACGTCCCATCGGCTTTCGGGTTAAAAAGTGATTTGCCCAGCGACGTCGGGTTTATCCACAGTTTTATTATTGACTGGTGAACAGGTGTTCACTTATACTAGTGGGTATGGACGAAAGAGAAAAGGGCGACAAGATTCTTAACTTCTACAGCGACAAGCGTCGGATGCCGAGCTATCGCGAGATGCTGAAGCTCTTCGGCTTCAAGTCAACCAACGCCGTTCACAAATTAATCGAAAAGTTGATCAGCGCTGACTTCTTGTCTCGAGA
This sequence comes from uncultured Candidatus Saccharibacteria bacterium, assembly GCA_964653115.1. GTDB lineage: Bacteria > Patescibacteriota > Minisyncoccia > Phycocordibacterales > JACOZG01 > JAGVGK01. The sequence goes on from CAZZED010000053.1 coordinate 2,507, forward strand.
CGCGAGTGGGCATCTGGTGCCGGGCGAAGGTTGGGGG
>CAZZED010000054.1:0-20965 GCA_964653115.1 uncultured Candidatus Saccharibacteria bacterium
CAGGATGAAAATATAATTATTTCCACGACCCGCTTCGCCACGAGGCGAGCCACTGCGGAAGATGGGGGTGATCACGCCAGTCTGGCCACTCTGGTCAAATTTAACCTCCACCCGATCGGAGAAAGTATTCTTGAGATCAAGCTTTAGCGCCTCATCCCCCTGAGGATTACCCGTTGAGGGTAAGACGACGAGTCCCGGAGCATTAGAAGGTTTGTCTAACGGGTTTGTTTGTTGACCAAGATCACGAAGAAGCTCAGATTTTATTTCGTTCTTAAGCGCCTCAAGGGTGGTCGGATCAAGGGTTAAGAGTGAAGGATTGCTGATTGTCGGTGGACCGGTTGAATCAATCGGGTCACGACCGACAAATTTTCGCCAAGAAGTCATCGCCTGGTGAGAGAAGTATTGAAGATTGGAAGCGAGAGTATCGAAGAATTCTCCGGTGATCAGCCAAAGACGATCAAGGCGAATCCAAAGTAGATTGTAAACGGAAGCTACCGCCAGACGCGATTCGTTTTCAAAAGTGCCATTCTGAACAATGGCGGCCATGACGGTAATCACTCGGCTCCCTTCCTTGAAACGCTTTGAAAATGGAGCCGAGAAGATCAAACTGATAAAGAGCAAGATTCCAATCAGGGGCAAGACTGACCACTGAAGGCCTGAATTTTTCGTGGTTGTTAAAGCTTCTTTCTTTTTGAGCCAATCAGTTGGATCGACAAACCAATGATCCTCTATTTGTTTAGCTTCGACTTCACCAGACTCACACCAATCAATTAGTTGGGACAGTGATAGCGCTTCGCGCTTAGCGAATGATTCAACGGACAAGTAATGTTTATTTGAATAGCTTCCCCGCACTCTAAGATTATAGTACAAAACCAAAAATATGCTAAGGTAAAATGGTGAAAATCGTTAAGGTCATCCCCATTACTCGAGGTGTTTTCCGCGATGAATTAAGTTATTTCACCGCTTCACCAGTTAAAGTCGGATCAATTGTCACCATTCCCCTTCGGGGCCGATCGGTGGAAGGCTTGGTGAGCGAGGTGCGCGAAGCGCCCGAGCTTAAGCTTTTGGTAAAAAGTTCAGCCTATCCGTTGAAAAAAATTACTCGGATAAAACACGAACAGTTCTTCACCCTCCCCTTCATGGCGGCCGTGAGACGAATGGCTGACTATTCAGCCGCCTCACTCGGTGGCACGCTCAAGAGCCTGATTTCCTCGGCTATTCTGAATGCAAAAATTACTTCACCCAAAATCGAAACCGTTGAAATTAGAACTAAGGCCAAGGAGCGCTTTGTCTTGCAAGAACCAGATGATGAACGCCAAGCTTACTATAAAAGTTTAATCCGTGGCGAATTTGCTAAACGAGGTTCAGTTTTCCTTTGTTTGCCTACCGTGGTTGATATTACGAGAACTTTTGCTTCGCTCGAACGAGGAATTAGCGAATACACCATCGCCCTTCACCATCAACTTTCGGCTCGCGAACTCAGCCACGCCTGGCAAAGAGCGCTCGACATCGCTCACCCAGTTTTAATCATTGCTACCCCCACCTTCCTCTCAATTCCGAGAAATGATTTACAAGCAATTATTGTTGACCGAGAGAACACTCAAATCTATAAATCATTCGAACGTCCCTTCATTGACTATCGTCGATTCGCCGAATATTTAGCTAATGCGTTAGGGGCAACTTTTGTCTTGGGCGACACCGTCCTTCGGACCGAGACCTCTTATCGAGCGGATCAAGGGGAGTTAGAACCATTGGCTTCACTTAAGCATCATGCTTCATCGACCGCGACTCAAACTCTAATCGAGGTGAAGAAGGTTCCGCAGGCTGATTTTCGAGTCATTAGTGAAGAATTGGTTGCCGCGATTTCAGACGCGCAAAAGCAGAATGAAAAATTCTTCCTCTTCACCTATCGTCGAGGGTTGGCCCCCGTCACTATCTGTCAAGATTGTGGCTATACGGTGGAATGTGCCAATTGCGAAGCTCCAACCGTTCTCCATCCCGCGACCAAGGTTGAGGCTGGTGAAGCAGAAACCGTTTTTGTTTGTCATCGTTGTGGGGCGAGACGAAGTGCGGCCGAGAAGTGTCGGCACTGTGGTGGTTGGCGTTTATTGGAACTAGGAATCGGAATTGATCGGGTCGTTCGTGAATTAATGGAAAGTTTCCCCGCGTTAAATCTATTTAAACTCGACAGTGATAGTACCAAAGGAGGGGCGATGGCGGTCGCAACGGTTAAACGTTTCCTCACGACCCCTGGGAGCGTCTTGGTGGGGACCGAGATGGCGCTCTATTATCTTAAGGAGAAGGTGGAGAATGTCGCTGTCGTGGCGCTGGACTCCCTCTTCGCTCTCCCCGATTATCGAATTAACGAAAAAATATTTTGTCTCCTGATTCGTTTGCGAGCTCTTGCTAATAAGAATTTCATCGTTCAAACCAGGAATGTAAAAATCGATTTATTTGGCAATGCGCTCAAGGGAAATCTCTTAGATTTTTATCGCACAGAAATTGCTGAGCGAAAACAATATGGCTATCCCCCCTTCCAGACCTTTATCAAAGTGGTTCGTCGAGGGGAACGAGGCGAAGTGCGTTTGGCGATGAAAGCTTTGGCCGATGAGTTGATGGCTTATGAGCCGGAAGTCTTCCCCGCTTTTGTCCCCATCGTCTCATCAGAATACCAAATGCACCTTCTCCTCAAGCGTCGTCCCGCGAGTTGGCCGGAATCTGGCTTACTCGACAAACTTAAATCCTTGCCACCAAACTTAGTTGTGGATGTTGACCCAGATAGTCTATTATGAATCTATGAGTTCAATGATCAGACAAGAATCGGATCCAGTATTGCGAAAGATCTCTCAGGCGGTGCCAATCACGGACTTGGCTAGTTCTTGGATTACTAAATTGATTGCCGAGATGTCTAAGACTCTCGCCGCTTGCGCCGACGGCGTTGCTCTCGCCGCGCCCCAGATCGGTGAATCTTGGCGCGTTTTCATTGTGGGTGAGCGCGCCTTTCCCTTGGCCAAAGAAGGTGAGACTAGAGCCTTGGATCGAGACCTTGTCTTCATCAACCCGAAGATCGTTCGTCGGTCACGAAAGAAGGTTGAATTAACGGAAGGTTGTTTGAGCGTGATAAATCGCTTCGGTACCGTTAAACGTCACGAACAAGTGACGGTGGAAGCTTACAACGAGGCGGGGAAGAAGTTCACCCGTCACGCTTCGGGTCTTATGGCTCAGATCTTCCAACACGAGATTGCCCATCTCGATGGTCACCTCTTCATCGATGAAGCTTGGGACGTGCACGTGATTGAACCGGATGGAAAGCATGACTAACTTCCCCACTTTTGTTTTCTTTGGGACAGACGAGTTCTCGGTTACCGTTCTTGAGGAATTAACTAAAGCTGATTGTCAGCCGGAATTTGTTATTACTACGATTGGCGAGACGCCGGTCAAACTCTGGGCGGAGAAAAATGGAATCCCCTACAAGCTAGAAGCTAGCACCCATCAGCTATTCCTCGTGGCGTCATACGGTAAAATAATTCCGAAAGAAATTTTAAGTCTCCCTCTTCATGGCACGCTGAATATCCATCCTTCGCTCTTGCCGGCCTATCGCGGTTCAACGCCGATTCAAACTGCGATCCTCGATGGGTTAACTGAATCCGGTGTAACATTAATGCTCATGGACGAAAAAGTTGATCACGGACCTATGATTAAAGCTTCTAGCTATCAGCTTTTAGGTGCTAGCTTTTTAGAAGCAAGAAAAGGAATGGGGGAAATAGGGGCGAAACTTTTCTTAGACAACGCGCCGCGTTGGGTGGGGGGAGAGATTGTGGCGACACCGCAAGATCACAGCCGAGCAACTTATACAAAGAAGATAAATAAAGAAGACGGACTGATTGATCTGAAAGATAGTCCAGAATTAAATTACCGGAAGTTCTTAGCCTATCGCGGTTGGCCCGGGAGTTACTTCTTCACCCAGCGCAATGGGAAGAAGATAAGAGTCATTGTCACGTCGGCCAAGGTCGAGAACGGCCAATTCACCCTTCATCGCGTCAAACCCGAAGGCAAAAAAGAGATGTCTTGGGAAGCCTTCCAGCACGGGACGAAATCTTAAGCATAACAAAAGCGGCGGTCGATACGGGGGATCGAGACGCCGCTTCGTAGATTTTGGATCACCTCCTTAGACGACGGAAGCCCCGACCGTTTGACCGAGCCGCGAACCAGCGGGCCGGCTGGGAATCCCCTGGTGAGCCCGATTGAATTCGAGGTTTTTGTTCATCAGATTTTGGATGGCGACGGACATCTCTTGACCATGGTCTTTGATTCCATTGGTCTCACCATGATCTCGTAGCCTCCTGGCCGTCGTGTCTGCTCCTTCAAGCGATTGGTAAAGCCGATGAACCACATCACTCATTGAAAAGCCTCCTTCCGTGTAAAGTATCGGTTATCCAAAACAATTACTTCCAGTAATTATGGTAGCACAGTCACTTTAGTGATGACAACATCGTCAATTGGATGATCACCCTTAGTTTTGTCGGTCGCCACGTTCTCAATCTTTTGCACGACATCATAACCCGCGACTACTTTACCGAAGACGGTGTGCTTGCCATCGAGCCAAGGGGCAGATTCAGCCGTCACAATGAAGAATTGTGAGCCGTTGGTATTGGGGCCAGAATTCGCCATGGCCAACGCGCCACGAGCAACTGGTTGATCGTTGAATTCATCGGGGAAAGCATAACCCGGACCACCCGTACCATGAGTCGCCCAATTCTTGGGATCGGCTTTAGTATTCGGATCCCCGCCTTGAATCATGAAGTCCTTGATGACACGGTGGAAGAGCGTGCCATCATAGAAGCCACTCTCGGCCAATTTGATAAAGTTAGCGACCGTCCCCGGTGCCTTGTCGGCCGAGAGTTCGAGAGTGATAATACCGTAATTTGTTTCGAGGGTGACCATAGGATTAGAATTAGAAGGAGTGATAATACTGGCGGTTTGATCAACGTTCGCGATAGGAGTCTTGTTTCCACCGATAGTTAATAAGCCGATCACTAAAAGAATTGCCACAATACCTAAAATAAATTTATTATTCATATTTTTTATTTACGCCACTTATAATTATAAACACCTCGGAGGAAGTCTTTGACCGCTCGACCACCGCGCCGAAGCATGGCCCCTTGCTTCTTCCGATAGCGCTTAACTTCACTTACGAGTTCATCTTTTGTTTCATCAATCGCGAGATACAAATCTTCGGCCACCGCTTCGGCGCGGAAATTCTTGCCGGCCGTATGGAGATTCAGCTCAGCGCGGAAGATCTCCCCTTGCTTGTGATGCTCGGTCGTCTTGCCTAGCTCAACCTCAATGAAAGCACTTTCATCGTCGGTTAACAACTTTTCTAAGCCACCTAACTTCTCTTGACAGTAATCAATAATTTCGGGGGTTAACTCAAAATGAGTGGCTTTGAAGTTTATTTTCATATTATTAATAATTAATGCTAGGCTTTAGTATATATGTTAATTGATGATCTGACAATTCGGGTCCTATCGGGCAAAGGGGGTGACGGGATTGTGGCCTGGAGTGGTAATAAGATGTCGCTTGGCCCGACCGGTGGCAGTGGGGGTGATGGCGGTAGTGTCTACTTCGAAGGCGTCTCCGACCTCGGGGCGCTCAATAGTCTACGTCATCGGAAGGTCTTCGAGGCGGAAGACGGCTTCAATGGTCGACGGCAGTTGAATGATGGGACGCGAGGCAAAGACCTGTTTATCAAAGTGCCAGTTGGAACAGTTATCCACAATCTCACCGCGAAGACAGATCAAGAAATTGTGAAGATTGGCGAGAAGATTATGATCGCGAAGGGTGGCCATGGCGGGAAGGGCAACTTCCACTTCCGTGGGCCGAAGAACACGAGCCCGACCCAATTCCAACTTGGCTTAACCGGTGAAGAATTTGAAATCAGGTTGGAATTAAAAATGATTGCTGATGTCGGCTTGATTGGTCTGCCTAATGCCGGCAAATCAAGCTTGCTCAATGTCCTCACCAACGCCAAGAGCAAGGTGGCCAATTACCACTTCACCACGCTCGAACCGCATCTCGGGGTTTATTACGAGCTGATCTTGGCTGATCTGCCGGGGTTGATCGAAGGCGCGTCGGACGGCAAGGGCTTGGGAATTAAATTCTTGCGCCATGTGGAACGCACGCACATCCTCTTCCACCTCATTTCAGCCGAATCCGAAACGCCGGCTGAAGATTATAAAACAATCCGGCAAGAACTTGGCGCTTACAACAAAGATCTATTGGAAAAAGAAGAATTTTTATTTTTAACCAAAAGTGATATGACCGACGCTAAAAGCGTGAAAGAGAAAATGGCCAAACTTAAGAAACTAAATCCCAATGTTACCGCGATCTCTATTTATGACGACGCGACGTTGGTGGAGGTGAAAAAGATTCTGAACAGTATTATCAAAGAAAAGAGCGTGGTATAGTGGGTTGTAATGAAAGTTGCTTACATCATGCGAGGTGTGCCTGGAAGTGGTAAAAGTACTGTCGCAAAAATGCTCGCAAATGGAATTGGGAAAATTCATTCCACTGATGATTTTTTTGTTGTTGATGGAAAGTATCATTTTGATCCTGAACGGCTACAAGAAAACCACGATCGTAACTTTGAAGCTTTTTGTCGTAGTATAAATGAAGATGTTCCGATCATCATCTGTGATAATACTAATGTGAAGCGACAATATTTTGAACCATACATTAATGTCGCCATTCAAGCCGGTTATTTTGTAGCTTTCGTGTTGATGCCTCATCCTGATCCGGAAGTAGCTGTCCAAAGAACAATTCACAAAGTTCCTATTACCACTATTCAACAAATGATTGCCGAATGGGAAAATTAAGCAAAAATGGACGGCAAGGGTCGCCCTTGACATGAATTGATACAAACACTTTTGATATATGAATGAATATGAAGAAAAATTAAGGAGTGTTGTTAAGGGCAGGGTTGTTATTTATATTGATGTTGCCAATCTTGAGCAGTCAGTCAAAAGTATGTTTGTTCGACCAGATGATATAGTAGAAAACTCTAAGCATTCACTAGCTGATGATTTGAAGTGGTCAGTTGATTATCAGAAATTAAGTGATTTTTTCAAAACCATTGGTGATTTCGGTGGGGTACGATTTTACACGGCGAAATTCAACGGTGAAGGACATCATAAATTTAGATATTTTTTAGACAAGGGATTAGGGTTCAAGTTAATTACCAAGCCACTTAAAGAATACAACGATCACACCTCAGAAGCCCCGCATCGTAAGGCAAACTTTGATGTTGAAATTGCGGTAGACTCGACATTCTCAATAAATGATTTCGACACGATGATTCTCTTTTCTGGGGATTGTGATTTTGAATACCTAATCAAATTTCTCCGTGGTAAGGGGAAGGTAGTCATTGGTTTTTCAAGATCAGGTCATGTGGCCAAAGAATTGCCTCCGGCGTTGTCGCACTACTTTGATATCGCTAATTTTCGGGGAATGTTTATGAAAGTTACTTCAAAAGCAAAGAGTCTCGAACCTTTCGGCTCGAGACCCCGCAATTGATGTCATTTGACACTACTATCAAATGTACTTAAAGGCTAACAAATTACTGGCTGTCAGTCAAGATAAATGTGTATAATTAATCTATGGATAAATTTCTGAAGGCGTATCAGCCGGAAGTGGAAGAAGGGCCGATTTACCAGAAGTGGGAGGAGTCGGGGTTTTTCAATCCCGATAAATTACCTGGGGAACGAGGAGAAACCTACACCATCATCATGCCACCGCCCAACGCCAATGGTTCACTCCACGCCGGGCATGCTCTCTTCATCACACTCGAAGACATCCTGACTCGCTTCGCGCGAATGCGGGGCAAAAAGACGCTCTGGTTGCCTGGAGCGGATCACGCCGGCTTCGAGACCCAAGTGGTCTATGAGAAGAAGTTGGAGAAGGAAGGCCGGTCGCGTTTTGGGATGGACCCGAAGGCGCTGTATCAGGAAATTTATGATTTTACGCTGGAAAATAAAAAGAAGATGGAAGCTCAAGTGCGCTCGCTTGGCGCCTCTTGCGATTGGTCGCGCGCGCGCTTCACTCTTGATCCGGATATTGTAGCCGAAGTGCAGAAGACGTTTATCAAGATGTTTGAGGATGGACTGGTTTATCGGGGCAAGCGGACAATAAACTGGTGTCCCAAACACCAGACTTCTCTCTCGGATGTGGAGACCGAGAGTGTGGAGGAGAAGACGCCATTTTATTATTTCAAATACGGGCCGTTCGAAATCGGGACCGTGCGACCCGAGACTAAATTCGCTGATAAATATGTCCTGATTCACCCCGATGATAAGCGTTACGCGGAGTACAAGCATGGGCAGAAGTTGGAGGTCGAGTGGATTAATGGTCCGATCACGGCGACGGTGATTAAGGACAGCGCCGTTGACCCCGCCTTCGGCACCGGCGTGATGACGATCACACCATGGCACTCGCTCATCGACTTCGAGATTGCCCAGCGCCACCATCTCGATGTGGAGCAGATTATTGATTGGCAGAGCAAGCTCTTGCCGGTGGCTGGTGAATTCGCGGGGCTTAAGATTAAGGATGCCCGAGCAAAAATTGTTGATAAGTTGAAAGCAAAAGGTTTATTGATAAAAATAGATGAGAACTACTCCACCGTGGTCAAGAAGTGTTACAAGTGTAACTCGATGATCGAACCGCAGATCAAGGATCAATGGTTCGTGAAGATGGAATCTCTGGCTAAGCTCGCGCTCGAAGCGGTGGATAAGAAGCAAGTTAAATTTGTGCCAGATAATTATGAGAAGGTTTTTCGTTATTGGATGGAGCACGCGCTCGATTGGAATATCTCGCGCCAGATTGTTTGGGGAATCCCGATCCCCGCTTGGCTCTGTGATGAGTGCCATGAAGGGCACGCGGAGTTAGGTGATAAGGCCCCGTCTTGCGCCAAGTGCGGGCAAATAATGCATCGTGATACCGACACCTTCGACACTTGGTTCTCGTCTGGTCAGTGGCCACTACTCACGCTTAATTATCCCGAAGGTGGTGACTTTAAAAAATATTACCCCACGAGGGTGATGGAGACGGGGCACGATCTTATTTTTCGGTGGATACCACGGATGGTTATCTTCGGCCTCTACTTGGCGAAGCAAGTCCCCTTCCAGACCGTTTATCTTCATGGGCTGGTCAATGATGCTCAAGGCAAGAAGATGAGTAAGAGTAAGGGTAACGTGACGAACCCGCTCGACCTCACGCTGAAGTATGGCACCGATGCCCTGCGCATGGGTCTCGTGGTCGGCAATCCGCCGGGGGCCGATCTCGCCTTGCAAGAGGACAAGATCAAAGGTTATAAGCACTTCGCCAATAAAATCTGGAATGCGTCACGCTTTGTGTTTGAAAACATTAAAGACGCAGATCTCAAGGAAGCACCGGAATTATTACCCGAACATGAGAAGCATTTAAACGAGCTTAATAAACTTGTGACGGAAATGACTAAAGAGCTCGAGAACTTCCGCCTCGATTTGGCCGCCGACAGAATCTACCATTACTTCTGGCATACTTTCGCGGATGTCATCCTTGAAGAAGTCAAGTTAATTTTTCAGGCCGAGTCAGTTGATCTCAAGGCCAAGCGCTCAGCCGAGTGGCTTCTCTATACTATTCTTGTCACATCGCTCAAACTCCTTCACCCCTTCATGCCATTCGTCACCGAAGCGGTCTGGGAGCATCTCCCGGCCGGCGTGCATAAAAAAGAATCGCTCCTTATCATCGAACCCTGGCCGAAGATTTAGACAAAAAAATCCCCGGCGATCAGCACGTAAAATGTTTACGACCGTCATAACTTTACGTGGTCAGGTTAGACCAAATTCAGTCCGAAGCCAATGATCATTTTCTATTTCATCCGCGGTGATGTAGAGAACATCCTTGCCAATTTTGAATTTTGACTTAAGTAACACTATCACTTCCCGACATTCGTAAGGGTAGACCCAGACACTGTTTTGCAATCTCTTGAAACCAAGATGCTCTAACCATTTTCTTAACTCATCTCTGGTTTTACGCCGGTATTCTTTGATATCAAAAATGATCAAGCGATATTTCTCATCCCAACGTCGAGGTTTTTTGATTTGCAATTCTTGGGTTAAATATCGTTTTAATTCCTCTCTCCCCTCTCCAGTAATGCGCAATAAAATTTGTCCATGATTATTTTTAATTTTAGTCACCATTCCTTTATTAACCAAAGAATCAGTTACTCGACGAATGTAAGTTAAGCGATCATATTTTTGACGACCATTCTTTATTACATATTTGAGTAACTGAACCGCATTGGGAGCAACTACCGCCAGAGTCATTATCCCACCAAAAGCTAGAGTTCCTAAAATTGCTTCCCTAACCCGACTCCGATACACAATCTTATTATTTCCTACCATGATTCCAATTATACTAAACTTAGGCTTACACGTAAAATCTTTACGGTCGTTGCAATATTGCGTGTACGGGTTGAAGATTTGTCGATCTCAACAAATGATCGCAATAAATTATTCGAACAGGTTTACGAGATGGGTGTTGAGGACGCGTTGGTCGAGGTCGTAGAAGTGGTTGTTGTCGCGCTGGAGCTTTTTGGCAAGAGTCACACCGACGAAGCGCCAATGCCAGGGCTCGAATTGATAGTAGCCATTGTTTTCGGGATAAGAAAGCGTAAAGCCGTATTCCGAAGCGCGCGCCAGTAACCATTTGTAAGCTTCACTATTTTCAAAATTCTTAAAGGTTGCACCATTGCTCGCGGTAGTAAAATCAATCGCCGTGCCCAGCTGGTGCTCGGAATAACCTTGATCAGCCGAGAATTGGTTGGCTGTCCCCGCACCGTAAGTAACCTTGTAACCAGATTTAAGTGAAGTTTGCTCACCGAAGGAGCGATAAGCAGAAATTATTTTAAGATCAATCCCCTTCATTCTTGCTTCCCGTAATAAATTTTCGAGGAAAGGCCAGACGCTAGCGTGAATTTGTTTTACTTTATCTTCGCCATAAAGATATTGCGAATCAATTTCCATCAGTTTGGCTGGTGCATAATTCTCGTTTAAGAAATAGACTTTAGAATACTTCTGAAGCAGTTGGGGATCAGTTTTGCTTAGCTTGTCGAGCACCCCAACCTTATCAGTGATATTTTCTATTTTATTTTCGAAGTCGTTATTACGCGCTCGTTCATCATTGAGATTTTGTTTCAATTGTTCATTCTCGGTGCGAACCTGTCCGAGCTCGGTCTGGATAGATTTTAGCTTATTACCAAAATCAATTGTGCTCGAAGCAAATTCAGTCCTCGCCAACACCAAATTTTGAGTCACCGCCGAATATTGAGTTACTTGATAGGCATTAACTGCTAATGACGCTAGCAGAATAATCAAGAGGGGCAGGGCATATTTAGTTAAGTGGTTCTTTGGTGGCATTGGCTATTATCCTAGCACAAGTTACAATATTGTCATGCTCCAGAATCAAATTTACAAAAAGTTACTCAAACAGCATCTCGAGATCTTGGGGGGATTGAAATATGATTCCGGCCTCTTCGCCGCTTCGAAAAAGGGGGCCTCAACCGGCTACGACAAGGCTTGGCTTCGTGACAACTTCTACGAGTGCCTGGCCTTCGAGGTGGTCGGTGACATTGAGACCATCCGTCAGACCTATCGCGCTATCCTCAATATTTTCAAGAAGCATGAATATAAAATTGATTACGCGATCAGCCAGAAGCCCGAGCACACTCATCAATATATCCATCCGCGCTACAACCCCGAGACCTTCGACGAATATTGGGAGGAGTGGGGCAATAAACAGAATGATTCAATTGGTTGTATTCTTTTCAAAATTGGCGAGCTGGAGAAGAAGCACCCCGGAATAATGAGGCTCGACGATGACGACAAGCGCGTCTTGCAAAAGTTGGTCTGGTATCTCTCGACACTTGAATATTGGCATGACCCCGACTCCGGGATGTGGGAAGAGAATCAAGAGGTTCATGCGTCGTCAGTCGGCGCTTGTGTGGCCGGGCTCGAGCTGATCCGTTATGTAGACGGAATGATTGTGCCAGCCGAGCTCCTCGCCAAGGGTCGCGAAACTCTCCACTCTCTCCTCCCGCGCGAATCCGAGCGTAAGTTCGTTGATCTCGCCCTCCTCTCACTCATCTGGCCCTACAACGTGGTGAGTCAAGAAGAATCAAAAAAGATTATTGAAAATGTTGAGTATCACCTCTTGAAAGAGCGTGGGGTGATTCGTTACAAAGGCGATCATTATTACAACAAGAACCCCGATGGTTGGTCGGAGGAAGCGGAATGGACCTTCGGCTTAAGTTGGCTGGCGATTATCCACCATCGACTCGGTAATGAAGTGAAGGCCAAGCACTACTTCCAGGAAGCGAAGAAAACGATCACTCGTGGCGGACTCATCCCCGAACTCTACCTCTCCCACTCGACCAAACACAACGACAACACCCCGCTCGGTTGGAGTGAGAGTCTCTTCATCGTGGCGCTTCACGAAGTGAACGAAAAGCATTTGAAAAAAATTATAAAAAAATAGAACCCCGTCGCTGTGGCGGGGTTCCCAAGTCTCTTCCCACCATTATCTGTTTAAACTGATCTCTACTCCGATGCCGGCGTACCAACCACCCAGGTCAACCTCAATTTCTCCTCGTTCGATGTGAGTTTGGGTGAAGTGACGACCAACTCGCCAGACCAACTTATAATTCTCATTCGAGATTGGACTAATCTCACCAATGAGTGCGGGGTTGAAGGTAAGACCGTAGAATTGATCTGATTGTTTTAGGCCAATCTTTTCCCAACGACCCACGACCTCATACTTAGCGCGGAAGATTCCTACTCCCACCCCCAGTCCAAGCTCTCGAGTTTTGAGGGGGAAGTAATCGAATCCAAGCTCGAGACTTTCGAAGTCCCCCTCCGTTTCAACTTTGATTAGATAATCTTGAGCGGAAGCTTTTCCAATAGCGAATTGACCGCTAATGTAGCCATCGAGTTTTGGGGTCAATTTCCTTTTGGCCCTTAGCTCAGCGACTGGTACCACGACCTCTGCCTTCAGACCGTTTTGCTTTCCCGTCACTTGTCTCCAAACTCCACCCAGGCTTACTCGGTCACAGCCAGTGATGACGACAACCATCCCCATCATGGCCCCGCTGGTTAATCCTTTAACTTTTGCGGTCATTCAATGACCCCCTTTCTATCCAGTCCAACTATACCTTATCTCCAACAATTTTACCATCATCCATCTGAACAATTCTTTGGGTTAATCGAGCGTACTCTTCTTCGTGAGTGACCATGATAATCGTTTGCCCCGCCTGGTGGAATTCTAAAAATAGATTCATGATCGTTCGTGAGGAATCATTGTCGAGGTTCGCGGTTGGTTCATCGGCGAAAAGAATTTTCGGTTGGTGGGCGATGGCACGAGCAATCGAGACGCGTTGTTGCTCACCACCGGAGAGTTGGCTGGGGAGATTCTTCAGACGATGCCCGAGACGCACTCGCGTGAGCGCATCGCTCGCCTTGGCGTAAGCGATACTCCACGGTAAGTTTTGCATCAGGAGTGGCAGAGCAACATTCTCGAGCGCCGTCATTTCGGGCAAGAGGGCGTAGTCTTGGAAGACGAAGCCGAATTGTGTTAGGCGAAAATTAGTTTTTTCGGCGGAAGAAAGTTGGTGGGTGAGTTGACCATCGATTGAAATCTCGCCAGCCGTTGGATTATCGAGCAAACTTAGCTGATAGAGCAAGGTGCTTTTGCCCGCTCCCGAGCGACCCATGATGGCGATGAATTCCCCGCCCCTAACCTTGAGATCAATTCCCTTAAGGACGCTAGTCTCTGCTAGCCCGTCGCGGAAGGTTCGAGTTAAGTTTGTAGCGGTGATCATAATTTAATTACGACCCAAGATCGAGTCGAGAGTATTCTTGCGCACGACCATTCGAGCGGGAATGTAGCCGGCAATTAAAGTGGCAAAAATGAGTAACCCCACGCGGAAAAGAGTACTTCCGATCGGGGCGACCAAAATACCGTCAGAGAAGGGAAAGTCGATTGGATGCTTAGCAATGAAGGGCGCGAGGAAGCCGTAGAGGAGGAGGAGGCCGAGAAGTGAGCCCGTGAAGGCGTAGAAAATGGATTGGAAGATGTAAGAGATCTCAATGGCTTGGCCACTGACGCCAATCCCCTTCAAGATGCCAATAAACTTCCGACGGGTGATGGCGTTGATGAAAATGACGATGAAGATAGTGATGGAGGAGACCACAAGTCCGACCGAACTGAAGACGCTGCCCAGGAGAGCAAAGGTCGTAATGATGTCCTTCAAGAACTGCGGTTGAGCATCGACATAAGTTTGGATTTTAGCAAATTCATCGATGCCTCTTAATTTTAAATTATCCCGAACCAAAATCGGGTCAGCTCCCCACTTCAATTTAACGGCAATCTGATCGACGTTGCCATCGCTTCGACCAATCAGGTTACGAAGTTGAGAGTCAACGATGTAGACATTGCGAGTGACTTCGTCGACCTTACTCTTCAAGATCCCCTTCACGGTCATCTCGCGAGTGGCATCACCAATGGTCAGACGAATCTTTGTCCCAAGATCAACGTTGTCTAAGGCAGCAAAACCGGGTGAGTCAACCGGCACATATTGCTTGAGAAGATATTGTCCAACCAGGACTTGATCGTAATCATCAGGAGTTAGATAGGAACCAATCTTCACCGACTTCGCGAGACCGGTTACAATGTCTTCTCGAGTTGGGTCAATGCCGACCACCTGTGCCCCGGCGACGTTGGGCTTATCGGTCTCCTTGCGGGTCTTATAATTCGCTTCCAGGGTCACGCCCTCTTGATAACGCGGGCTCAAGGATTCGACTTCGGGTAAAGTCTGAAGTAAATCGATAATATTTTGGCTGTTCTCAATATACTTCTTGTCATTTAAAGTCGAGATGATGACATCGCTCGTGTATTGAGTTCGAGCGGCATCAACTGAACCTTGGATCAATCCGACTAAAATGCCGGAGACCACAACTAAGTTGAGAAAAGTGAGCACCATGACGAAGACGATCAGGCCTGTCGTCCAGAGACTGGCGCGATGAATCTGATGAATAGCGAGATAGAATCCGATTCGGGTGTTGAGGATAAATTTATCTAACATAGACAATCTCCCCTTCATTCAAACCAGAGAGAATTTCAATTTCACCGAAAGAGGAGATACCACCAACGGTGACCGGTCGCTCGGTTGCCACTTCTCTTTCTTTTACTGACACAAACTTCTGCCCAGCGCGAGTGGTGACGATATTTTGCGGGATGGAGATCACATTAGTCTTACGCAGGGCGGTGATCGTCACATTGGCGGTCAGGCCCGACTTCACTCGTTCATCCGGAGCAGTGAATTCTAAAATGGCTCGATAAGTGGAGACGCCGTCACGAATCGTCTCGGCTGGGTCAAGTGAGACCACCTTGGCAGAAAAATAAACTTCTGGACCGTAGGCATCAAGGGTGATCGTGGCCAAATCACCAAGCTTAACGAAGGGGACGTGAATTTCGGGGATAAAAGATTCAATTTGTAATCTATCGGCCGAGATAATAGAAAAAAGAGAGGTCCCGACAGCGATAATTTCACCTGGTTTGACATCGACTCTGGTGATTGTGCCAGTGAAGGGTGATCTTAAATAAGTATCGGCTAAAGAATTTTCAGCCTTCCGTAAATTATTAATTCGCCGATCAATCTCTAGTTTTTGAGTTCTTAAATCAAGATCACTAACGGTGATAGCATTGTGTTGAGTGTTTATTACATTCGAGATATCAATTAGCTTCAACCAATGAGCGTTCAGGGTATTGAAATATGATGTTAGAGAAGCCAGATGCTGCGAGATGGTTGTTTTATAAATTGATTCACTGTTACCAGCGAGTAATCGATCGTTGAAAAATTGAACTAGATCACGAGCTTGTTTAGTAATCTCTAGCGTATCACGGACAAGGCTCGTTGTTAGAAGAATCCCCTTTTCAATATTAGCAATCTCACTACCACGACGGGCCGTCTGATAAGCAGTAAAGGCCGGATTGTAATCAGTAATCGCCTGACGATAAGCCTTAGGCAAGGTATTGAGGAGAGAAACTAAACTCGAATCATAACCGTCGACGGCGTCGACATAATAGGCGAGATTATCTCGGTTGAAGGAATTATTAAAATCTGAATCAAACAGAATCTGATCTAAACCATCAAGAATAGAAAAGAGGTCGCTGTAGACAGAGGTTGCTTCAGCTAAACCGTCCTCGCGAGCCTTGGCGAGTTTTCCCTCCTCCACTCTTTGGTCAATTGGACTGGTTAGTTTAGCTAATTCTAATTTAGCATTATCTAGCGCTAGACGAGCATCTTCGACGACACTAGCCTCATCATTATTTGCTAAGGAGGCAAGGGTTTGATTCGTTGTAACCAAATCCCCCACCCTTACTAATATTTTTGCTATTCGGCCACCTTGCTTGAAAGCTAAATCGGCGTCATTCACAGCCGTCACCTTGCCTGAAACAGAAACTTCTTTTACGAAATCTTTCGCTCTAATTATCAGGGTTTCTCGAGCTTCACCATTACCGCGACCGAAGATGAAATATCCCCCGATTAAGGCTAAAACAAGGACAAAAATATACCAGCGATATTTACGCATGTAGAATGATCCTAATATAATTTTCGAAAAAAGGAAAGGTTACTCGCGACTCTTGTAGAAATAGTAGAGAGCTAATGGCGCACCCCAATTGGCAAAACGTTCAACGAAGTCCCAAATCGGATCCGGCCCAATTGGCCAACGAATAAGGGCTGTGGCTAACCCCCAAAAAGCCATCCACAAAAGGACAACTTTTATCGGCTTTACCAACACGAGAATCGCTAATGCCACGTCAAGAATCCCCACCAGCAAAAGTAATGTTAGAATTGTTTCTGAATTAACAATTCCTACTGCCTCGAAATACTTAAACCATCCTTCTTTCCCCTGCAGAGCAAACATCCCATGGCCGAAAAAAGTGCCCGCGACTCCAATTCGCAGTGCCCACTCTAACTTCTTACTGTTCGTCATATTCTTTGATTAAATTAAACTAATAATCATTCTTCATTCTAATACCTATCTATTATACAACTTGGTATAAATTTTAGTCAAAACGGTGATTATAATTAATTAGATTTTACAAACCGCCGGATTTTGAATTTGC
Source organism: uncultured Candidatus Saccharibacteria bacterium (assembly GCA_964653115.1). GTDB lineage: Bacteria > Patescibacteriota > Minisyncoccia > Phycocordibacterales > JACOZG01 > JAGVGK01. Next base: position 17,221 of record CAZZED010000054.1, read on the forward strand.
TTTGCGCTGAGATAGATAGAGACGGAGAGTAAGATCACCCCAAGGATTCCAAACTCACCGCCGGCAAGAGGCAGAAAGGCAAGAATACCGGAGGCTCCAATAAGCGAGAGACCGCTTGTTAAGAGCAGTGATCCGCAAGCGGCGCAACCCATACCAAGCACACCACTGGCGAGGCCAAAAATCCCTGTGCCGATTCCTGACTGTTTCACCTCGGTGATTCGTCGCTTCAAGAAGTAGGTTGTCATAGCAAGGTTAACTCCAAAGAGCACCGCTATGGCTACTGTGTATGAGGCCGAAAGCCGAGTGAAGTTTGTAGCGATAGAACCCAAGAGACTGATCGGCAGATCAAGCTTCTGGGATAAAGATATTCCCGGATGCCCCATAATTTTCACAATCAGTGGAAGGTTGGGAAACCACACGGCAAAGGCAAACACTGTGGCACTCACCACAAGAGCAAGAAGGGCATACAGTGGTTTCCGGAATACTTTTGCCATGGAATTATTTGTCTTGCCGGGCGAGATCGATGATTTGTTTTACTGCCGAATACGGTTGCGCGCCGGAGAGCGGGTACTTCTTGCCGTTTTTGCCAACTACAATACTCCACGGCGTGCCATTGCCTCCGGTGGCGATCGCATTCTGAACATCGTCTTCGATATGTTTGTCATATTTCGTACTTCCTAGACAGGTGTTGAACTTGCTCATATCAAGACCAACATATTGAGCTATTTTGGGGAGCTCGGCTGAATCGAGACCGTTATTTGACGGTGTCACTTCATAGAGGCGATCGGCGTATGCCCAAAATTTGTCATTGCCACCTTGATCGCCAGCACACTCAAGTGCAACTGCCTCTTTTCGTGCCTTAGAGTGAAGCTGATCGAGTGGGAAGTGTCTGTATACCCAAGCAACCTCTCCATCTTTGCCGTACTCGTCCATAACTTCCTTCATGGTTCCGTGGAATCTCTTGCAGAATGGACATTCAGTGTCAGAATACTCGACTATTTTCACCGGAGCATCAGGATTGCCTCGAACGTGATCATCTTTGCCAATCGGCTTCATTTGCTCGAGATTGCCGGTTGGCGGTGCCACCACTTGCGCGGGCGGTCCTTTTGGTGTGCCGAGATATACGGCGCCGGCGATAAGGACTCCGGCAATTATAATCGCCACTGGAATTGATAAGTTATTTCGCGGTGCCGGCGATTGCCCCTCCGGCGGTTTTGTTTCATCTGCCATATTGATTGCGATTAAGTTTTGGTTATTAAACAAAGTTCGACTTCCTATCTTAACACGCTTTTTGTTTGAATATTCACACTTACTTTGAACTTAAACATCATCCCGGCCTCAAGGTGTTCGGAGATATGGCAGTGCGCCATCCATTCACCCGGGTTTGAAGGGTCAAGAATAATATCGACAGTCTCCCCGGATTTTACAAGCGTAGTATCTTTCCACACGAGATTTGTTTGCGGTACGCCATTGCGAGCAACCACAAGGAATCGTTGCCCGTGGAAATGAATCGGGTGTTGCATTGGATGCCTGGACTTTGGATCATTAAATATCCTAATCTTCACCGGCTCGTCTCGTTTAAACGACCAATCAATATCCATATTTTCCTTACCCGTATCTTGATCAACGATTTTCCACTTAATCGATTCGGGATTAGACATTTGATTCATCATTTGGTTGGTGTCGTCCCACTCGATGCCGTCGGGGCTTGCCGACATCATGCTTCCGGACATCATTGAGCCACTCATCATGGTATTGCCACCCATATCAAGCGTCAGAGCTATTCGTTTTGTCGGCTCTGAATTAAATAGCTTTCGGAATGGGTCAATACTAGCAATCGTCGCACGACTCGTTTGCAGTGTGTTAAATTCGCTTTGATATGATACATCTATCTTTTCATCACTCACCACAAGGTTGCCCAAAAAGTATATTTTTTCAGGTGTGGCATTGCGGATCTCGTATCTTCCCGTCTTTGGCATAAAGACATCGACGATGGCTCTTTCGGACGGACCGAGGACAACGCTATCCACCAGCGACGCCCTCTCATATGTACCACTATCGGCCCCGACCAACTTCAATTTCAGACCAGCAATGGTAAAGTTGAATGGCCTGGCGTTTGAAGCATTGACCACATCCAGACGCACCACTTCACCTCTTTTTGCTTTGAGTTCATACCGCTCCTCGCCATTAACGAGCATGACATTACCATAATGTCCCATGAGAGAGTGGCTCGCCTCGTTTTTATCAAGAGCGATCACTCCGTTCCGAACGGGGAGATCTGAAAGAAACATTGGCACTTCTCGATTTACCGGCGGAAAGTAATCGGCATCCGTCGGTGAGACGATAAACGCGCCGTAGAGCCCGAGACCTTGCCCGTACACCTCCTTAGCATGCGGGTGGTACCAATACACTCCCGCATCCGGAAACTTGAGCTTATATGCGAAGGATTCTCCCGGCTTCATTTCTTTTTGTTGTATTTGCGAACCATCGAAAGCGTTATCCAGCCGCACGCCATGCGAGTGGAGGAGTGCCGGCAAATCAGTCTTATTTTTGAAGTTGATAGTTACTTCCGCACCCTGCGCCACGCGAATAGTCGGCCCCGGGATAGAGCCATTGTAGGCAAGCATCTTTTGTTCCTTACCGGCAATTATTTTTGAAACGTAGCTCGCAGTCAGATCGTACGCATCACCATTTTTGAGCGCCACAACACTACTTGCCAACGCCACCGGCGTTGGAACACTATTTCTCTGGCTAGAAAAATAATAACCCCCAACAATGACGATTACCCCGATAAATATATAAATGGCTGTTTTTACTTTCATATCTACATTCTACCACTTTCCCCACCAATCCAAAAATCCATTTTTAATATTGATTTGATATGTAGCAAGGACGGTTTTTGCTATACACAACACCCTTACAAACTCCAGTTTGTAAGGGTGTGTTAAATGTGTTGGAACGATTTGAGAAAGCCGACAAATGTTTTGCCATACGGCGAAAGCGTGTGTTCAACAAATTTGCCACGATATTTCTTATTGATCAATCCGGCCACGAACAATCGTCTCGTATGCTCACCTAGAGTTTTTTCGTTTGCGTCAAGCGCCGTAATAATGTCATCCAGTGTTGCTCCGTCGTGGCTGGCGATATGTAACAAAATTTCAATGCGATAATGATTCGCCATCCCCTTTAAGTGCCGTTCCATTTGTTTGGCTGTTTTTATTTTTCCCATAACTCTATTATACACAACACCCTTACAAACTCCAGTTTATAAGGGTGTTGTAAAAGTGTGTTAAGGGTGATGGATAAAAGTTCCTGACACTTTTTACCCGGTGATTGCCGAACTCAAATACAGCAGTCCGGCCCTCCTCGTATCTGTCAAAAATTTATTTTTTATGTTGGTTTGATATGTTGGGAGTGCCAGTTGTGGGTGGACAAAAATTATAATTTATCTATTTGAACAATATCTAACAATTCTTTATGTAGTATTCCATTGGAAACTAAACAACCAATACCATCCTCATCATATCTTCTTTCTTCTCCATTTAGGTCAGTAACTTTTCCACCTGCTTCTTCTGTAATAATTTTTAATGCGGCAGCATCGTGACCAGCTTTAGCGTAAAACACAGCTCCAACATATTTTCCATTAGCAACCTGAATACCACCATAAATAAAAGAGCGGTATTACATTACTGCACATTTCTTTTCACTCCATGATTTAAAGAGTGGTAAGCTTGAAAACCCAACC
>CAZZED010000055.1:0-6669 GCA_964653115.1 uncultured Candidatus Saccharibacteria bacterium
AATCCTCGTCTTCTTCGACGACCCGAATCACTTCCATCACCATGTCTCTGAAGTCATATAACTTCTTCTCACCTAGGCCTACTTCGTACTGCCGATAAAGCAGGGCCAACTCTTTATTCTAAAGCAACTTGGTTCGACGCGCTTGATACTTCCCGCGAAGTTTCCCCGCGTGCACTCCCTGCTCATGCTTGAGATCGGGGATGGCCTCGAACTCCCGCGTGGCGCGAGTGACAATGAGAGCAAAGTCTTTGGGCGAAATATTTTCTTTTTTCAGCTTATCAATCGCCTGCAAGATTGAGGTGAGGTAGTGATACGGATCACTCCATGGCTTGAGCGCCACGGCCCGACTGCGGTCGATAATCTTCTCCATTAATTTCAATTCATCCGCTTGATTGGCGGGGCGCGAACCGATAATTCGTGGGAAGTGTTCGGGGTAACGCTTGATTAAGTCGTTGCAGAAACCGTGGAAGGTGTAGATCCCAACGCGGTAAGCGCGACTGCCGATAATCTCGACCAAGCGCTCGCGCATCGAGTGGACACCGGAGTTGGTGAAGGTGAGAGCGAGAATGCTGTCGGGGCTGGTGTCGGTCTGACGCAAGATATTCGCAATCCTCAAAGTTAAGACTTGCGTCTTCCCCGTCCCCGGGCCGGCAATGACCATCACCGGCCCATCAATCTGATCCACCGCCACCCGCTGGGCGGGGTTCAATTGTTGATAAAGAACCTGAAATTTTTTATCGTTAACGTTCATTGAGGCCGAGTTTAATCAAAACTCGCATGACATCGCGAGCTTTTAAACCTGGCAAATGGGTCATATTTCAACTGTTTGCAAACCAACAAACGTCGGCTCATAAGCTAACACTTTAATCTTACGTCGATAGCGAGTATTGCTTTTCACTTCTTCAAGACAAAGAATTATCGCCTCTTTTATTCTCTTTTTTAGTAACGGCAAAGTCTTAGCTTGAGTGTAACAACCTGGTAAAGCTGGTGCTGTGGCCACAAAATAACCATCTTCGTCCTGCTCGACAATAATTTTATACTGACGCTGTAACATCCCTACAAGATAACATAACCAAGCATGGAAATCCACCATTGAAATCAAATGACACCCCAAGGGCGGTCCTTGGAAAAATTGAACTGAAATTACGGCGAGAAAGTTGGGTCCATTTGATCGTACGCTGGAAGAACAATCCGAAATAGTGAATCACTTAAATCACAAGTTTGAGTTCCCGCTAGACAGATTTGGATTTTATAATTTCCAGTCATTGCGACAGTGCCTGAATCCCATTCCGTTCCACCAGGCAAAACCTTTCCAACAATCCAATTATATGAAACACCAGAAACATTTCGGACAATAGTTTCTCCTTGAGTCGGCGAACAAGCCTCCCCGAAATCACAACTTTGGAACTTTAACTTTAGATCAACTCTTGAATTATTAATCGCATTCCATCGCAGAGGAAGGTTAGCGCCTCGAGTCCATTCTTCTCCTCCATTTGGGGAAAGAACTAAGATTGAGGCTGGCTGTTGTGGCGAGAGCGGTTGTACCCCTCGCAAAGTCTGTAATTGCTGTTGGAGTAGTTGAATCAAAGACTGGAGTAACCGAATCAGAGTTGCCGTCTGATCGGCCGGCGAGGTTTGAGCGCTAACAAAAACTGGGGTTAGGGTAAATGACATTAATAATAAACCGAGTACAATGTATTTTTTCATATGGATTGAGTATGACAGGTAAGCAAAAAAAATCAGCAAAGTTATCCACAGATATACTTTATCTAACGGGAGGTGACACCTCCCAGACCTTGGTAGAAAACTAGAAGTTTGGTAGAATGGATTAATGCTCCACCAACAAATTAAGGAAGATGTGAAGAAGGCGATGCTGGAGAAGAATCCGGTTAAGCTAAACGCCGTCAGAGGGCTAGTCGCCGCTTTTACCAATGAATTGGTGGCGACCAAGCGCAAGCCCGACGAATGGCTGACTGACACTGAAGCCACCGCGGTGATCCGGCGGGGCGTGAAGCAACGGCAAGATTCGATCGAGCAATTTAAAGCCGGCGGGCGTAAGGATTTGGTCAAGCAAGAGGAAGTCGAGCTCGAGGTCTTGCGCGTTTATCTCCCCCCCGAACTCTCAACTAAAGAAATTGAAAAGTCAGTTAAAGCCAAGATTGCCGAACTAAAAATTAAAGACAAAAAAGATCTTGGCAAATTAACGGGTGCCGTGATGAAAGATCTGAAGGGCCAAGCTGATGGCGCTGTAGTTAAAGCGATAATCGAGAAACTTTTTAAGCCTTAATCAATCTCATACCGAAGCGTGACGGTGACAACGACATCTTGCGAACCTGGTTCAATGCTTGGTGCGGGCAAAGAAGCCTCGAAGGCCATACTATCCGCTACCATGGTGCGAGCATATTTCTCCGCGTAATAAGGTCGAACTCCCCCTTCATCAATCCCGAGTAACCGGCCGACACTGAAGTCACCGGCATCGGCCACTACCTCAGCCTTGGCCCGAGCTTGGGCAATCGCCTTGGCGCGGGCTTCATTCTCAACCGCGACCGGGTCATCGATGGTGAAATTGAGTTGGGAAACGTTATTCGCCCCGCGCTCCACAACGCCCGCGAGCATGGCCCCAATCTTGTTGAAGTCTCGAATCTTAATCATCACTGATTGACTGACCGTGTAGCCGACAATGCTTGGTGGGGGGCAAGTGCCAGTTCGACAGAAACTATTTTGGTAACGAGGTGAAATGTTGTACTGCTCGGTCTTCACATCTTCATTTTTTACCCCCTGCTCTTTCAAGAAAGAAATAATTTTATTCCCGCGCTCGGTGTTCTCCTTATTCAGTGCGGCAATATCTGTTCCACCTTCATTGACGACACCGTAAGTGAAGGTGGCGATATCAGGTTTAGCGACTACCTTCCCCTCACCGGAAACGGAGAAACTCCGGAAGGCGGTTGGCTCAATGGAGCGAGAGTAAGTGCGGGTGTAACTCCACGCCGAGCCACCAATTAAGAGTACCGCAATGATAATCGCCCAATTAAGCAAACCTCGAGTTCGGTCAGAAAACATAGTTTTAATTTATTTAGACTTATAATCTTACCCTTATAACAGCAGTAGTATGACAAAAAAAGGCCGGCAACGCAACTGCGTCGCCGGCATCGGTCTCCATACCTTATTGAGTGGTGGTGATCAATTCGAGATCATCAGCCGGAATCCAGACACCGCGCTTTTCCAAATCAGTCAAATAAGCAATCGGTACCTGACCTTGGAATAACTCTACGACCGCGGCCACGGCTGGCACAGTCAAAACTTCAGCCATTCGTTCACCTCTTAGATCATCATGCCAAACCAAGTCCCCCGCTTTCAATCCCCTCGCCCAGTGTTTTTGCAATTTAGCCATCTCTAAACTCCACTCGGCGATCCAATTAGCACCATAGCACGGATTAGAAATTATTGCAAATTTTTCACAAGTACAACCAACTCTTAACCTTTCTACGACCGGAAATAGTTTAAGAGTGATATTCTAAATAGCGCACGATCGTTTCTTATTTAGCATATTGATTTGAGCAAAAAAAACCGCCCTCCAACGGTTTTCGTTAGCGGGCGGGATTCCAGATTTTTCTTTCATCACTTCTGGGGAGTGTCTAGGAAACCTTCGAGCTTCCTTGCGACGGTTGGGTGTCGCAACTTGTTCATTCCTTTGCTCTCGATTTGCTTAATGCACTCGCGAGTGATCTTGAAGAGTTTTCCCACTTCCTCAAGAGTGTACTGGTAGCCGTCACCAATACCGTATCGAAGCCTGATGCTCTCTCGCTCACGATAGGTTAAAGATTTGAGAATCTCCGCGACTTTGTCTTTGAGTTGTTCTTCGTTTGCGATGATAGCCGGTTCGGGAAATCTTGTATCCACTACCTCTGCCAAGATTTCCTGTTGATTGGTCAACTCTTCTGATTTCCTGCGAGCCATTTTGGTTTCCTTCCCAAAAGTGTTTGCTTGATTGTCAAAGTGGTGAGCATTCACCACTACAAATTGACTAGCCCTATGCTAGCATAAAATAGGTATATTTGTCAATAGATGATTTTAGCCCTATAAACCTAGGGTCTTGAGTATAAACGCGAATTCGAAGGCCAGTTCGCGGAGGGCGTCATAACGGCCCGAGGCGCCGGCGTGGCCGGCGCCGAGATTCGTTTTCAAGAGAAGTAGATTATTATCCGTTTTCAACTCGCGCAACTTCGCCACCCACTTGGCCGGCTCCCAGAAGCCGACGCGTGGATCATGGAGGCCACCCGTCACGAGCAAATTCGGATAAGCTTGGATTGTTACATTGTCGTAGGGAGAATAACTCGCAATGTAATCATAAAACTTTTTCTCCGCCGGATTCCCCCACTCGCCATACTCGAGGGTAGTGAGGGGCAAGGTCGGATCTAGCATCGTGTTTAAGGCATCAACGAAGGGCACGTCGGCCACCATGGTGTGGAAGAGTTCGGGCCGAAGATTGGCAACCGCACCCATGAGCAACCCTCCAGCACTCCTTCCAACCGCGACTAATTTATCGGCCCTGGTATAATTATTTTTGATTAAATATTCGGCACAAGCAATGAAGTCGGTGAAAGTATTTTTCTTATTCGAGAACTTTCCTTGCTCGTACCACTCGCGCCCGCCTTCGCCCCCGCCACGCACATGAGCAATGGTGTAAATCAGACCATGGTCAAGGAGTGAGAGTCGAGTGGCGGAAAATCTGGCCTCGATCACGTGTTCATAAGCGCCGTAGCCGTAGAGAAGGAGGGGTTGACCCTCATTCTGACGCAATGATTTTTTATAAACTAGAGAAATTGGAATTTGTGTGCCATCAGTGGCCGGAGCGAAATGCCGTTCACTGATATAATCTCTCGCGTCGTAACCAGCCGGCAACTCTTGTTGTTTAAGTAAAGTCTGCTCACCAGAAAAAAAATTGTAATCAAAAACAGATTCTGGAGTGCTTAAAGAAGAGTAGCTGAAGCGGAAGGTGGAGACGGTAAATTCGAAATTCGCTTCCGATTCGATTGTATAGATTGGTTCAGTGAATTCTAATCGCTTAGTTTGTTTAGAACCAAAGTCAAAAATTTCAAATTCGGGTAAAGTTTTTTCTCGAAGTAAGAACACTATGTGCGTGGCGAAGACCTCAAAATCTTCCAGTGTCACGCTCGGTCGCTCTGGCACTACCTCTTGCCAGTGCTCGGGCTCGGAGTGATCAAGTTTGGTTTCGACTAACCTAAAATTTTTCGCTCCGTCATTGGTGAGAATAAATAATTTACCTCCCTCGGCCGGATGATGCTCGGGGTAGTATTCAACGTCTTCCCGCCGTGGAGCGAGACACCGCGGTGGCAACTCCGGCCGGCGGGAGTCGAGCCACCAACTCTCGGTGGTATTTTTATTTTCAATCTCAATGAAGATTCCCTCCCGACTTCTCGTCGATCGAAGGTGCACATTGAAACTAACTTCCGGCTCTTTATAAATTAATTTATCTGCCGTCGCTTCCTCCCCCAAGCGATGAGCGAAGACGCGATCTGGCCTTTTAGTGATATCGAATTTGGTATAAAAAAATGACTGACTATCGGTGGCCCAAGCGAGTGAGTAATAAGTGTCTTTAATCTCATCTGGCAAATCCTCACCGGTTGTCAGATCTTTCACTTTAATCATGAAGCTCTCACTGCCGTTAAGGTCAAGCGAGTAGGCAAGATAGCGGTGACTCGGACTCACACTAAAAACCCCCACTTGCAAATAATCAGCCTTGAGCTCGCGAGCCAAGGTATTGAAATCAAGTAAAATTTCTTCTGTCGCCGCCAAATTTCCTTTTTTCCTGCAATAGATCTCATACTGCTCGCCGGCCACCGTGCGGGAGTAATAGTAGTAGTTATCGAGCTTAGCCGGCACGGTCTCGTCGGTCTCCTTGATCCGGCTTTTGAATTCTTTAATCAAAGTTTCTTGAAGTGGCCGGGTGTCCGCCATCACTGCTTCGGTCTCGGCATTCTCTCGCTTCAGATAATCCAAAACCGCCGGATTCTCGCGGTCACGAAGCCAATGATATTTATCCATCATTTTAATCTTACGAATTGCGACTTAAGAATTGGTCGAAGCCCCAATAGCGACCAGCCCGAATCATGATGAAGAAGAAGAGCATGAGCGCATAGATGATCTGTTCATCAATGATGTAGGTGGATGGATTCGGATGAGGAAAAGTCCCGGCGGCGAAGTAATAGAGGAGCATTAAAACGATACCCAAAAATGAACTTAACCTGACGAAGATGCCTAAGATAAGTGAGATGCCCAAAATAGTTAACCCCCAAGCATTTAAGAAATTGACGATCGGAAGAATCGTCGGATTAAGAAAGATTTTATAAAACTCGGGGAAGTTGCTGGCTTTGGTAATATAGTCCGCTGCCGACCAAGTTGAATCCGTAACTTTAGTAATCCCAGCGTAAAACATTAAACCGCCTAAGGCGACGCGCGTTAATAATAGAGAAAACCTCGCCCCAAAATTTAATTCATTCATATCCTCATATTATAATACAAGTCTAATTCCTTCGCGAGAGGGAGTGGTTGATATTTAATCAGAAAATCATCGATAATTTTTTTAATCTAGTTTATTTACGGAGAGAAAATTAAAGATCATCTCGATCTCGTTTAAAGCAAATAAAA
>CAZZED010000056.1:0-3821 GCA_964653115.1 uncultured Candidatus Saccharibacteria bacterium
AATACGTTGTATAATATACATATTCAGACAGTTGATTCCGAAAAAACTTCTTACTCCCATTGACTAAATCTCGCACTTCCTTCGGTACCTCCCCTTTCTCCTGTCTTAACTCTGACCGACGCTCGCGGTAGAGAATATAAGCCTTGGAAGTTTTAACAAAATTGTTTAAAATTAGTTGTTTTTCCACCAAATCTTGAACTCCTTCTACGGTCGGGATGAAATCATTGTCCTTTGACTTGGCTAAGGCTTGGAGATCCTTCACTACCGCCTTGGCCACCACTACCGCCTCGGGCTCCCCGCCCTCGGCGGAAGCGCGCATCGCCTTCCAAACGGCATTGACAATCCGAGACTCATCGAAGGCAACGACTGAACCATCTCGCTTCCGCACTTGAGATAAAATTTTCGACTTAGGGCGAGAAATATTTTTAGGTTTAGGCATCAGTCAATTTTAGTCTAGATCTGAAAAAAAGCAATCCGCCGGTCGACGGAAAAAGCTGTTGATAAAATAACCGATCGAGGGCTCAAACCTGATCAGGCTGGAACACGCTGTCGGAGATAGATCAATCCGCCCTGAAGGGCACTGGCTTCGCCAAGCACGGCGGACTTGATCACCGGTAGTTTGGGAAAAATTGTTAAATCTTTTTTAATCAATTGTTCTAAAACTGAAATTTGGAAGCCGGGTTCCCGAAACATGCTCCCGCCCAAAACCAGGCAATCTGGTGACCAAAGAAGCAAGATATTAGTGAGGCCGATGGCCAGATATTGACTAAGCTCTTGCCAGACCGCCTCATCGGTAATCTCTCGTGGTGGCTTACCAAAACGTCTCGCCACGGCCAGACCAGAGACTAATTCTTCAAGCGTTTTGGACTCACTTCCAATCATAATCACCTGCTCGCCGGGTTCGAAGCCTTGACTACTCTCATCTATTCGCCCGTCTTCGATCTTAGCCCCACCGACACCACTACTGACGGTCACATAAACCACAATCTTACCCTCTTGACCAGCTCCCTTGACGGCCTCACCTAGACCGGCTAAAGCGGCATCATTCTCTTCATAGACTGGCAGATTGAGCTCCTTCTTCACTAAATCAGAGATAGCTGCTCCGGCCCAAACTTTCCGACTTCGACCAATGACAATGGCCTGAACGGGTTCGGGGCTGGCTTTGGCTGTCGCGACGATTCGTTCTACCCCGGCTTCAATTGTCGTCGGAGTTGGGATAATTTCGGGTTCAGTTATCGTCTCACCGTCTAATGATCGTGCGAGGCGAAATTTGGTCCGGCCGATATCGAAGAGGAGAATCATTTTGAAAAATTATTCACCATCGAGCTGGCGCTTTAAACTTTCAATCACTGGCACCGCTGAAGGATCAACGCCACGAGCTTCGGCCAAGGTGAGAGCGACGAAGCTGGCGAGGAAGACCGAACGAACCACTCGCTCGGCGGGAGTCGCGCCGGCGAGAAGGATTGATTCAATCGGCACACCCGCCGGCGACAGGATGTTGCCGAGCAAGGTAAAACGGCGAGCGACTCGCGGGTGATCGTCAGGGGTAGTTAGGGCAATAATGCCAAAAAGCGCGATCGGTTTACTATCAAAACTTTCTAATTCATTGTGATTCTGTTCCGGGAAGACATTGGTGAAAGCCGGAAGTTTAGCTGTCTCATTCATCATGATCTTCCAAAAGTAAGCCACCGCGCCATAGCGAGCCGAGGCGTAGATGAGAGGGATTCGCCCCGACAAGCGATGAGCAATAGCTCGAGCCTCGGTCTCGGTGGCCACGGGGTCAAGGTGGCCGTCGACCGAGACCAGTTCTTGAGCAATGGCCTCGGCCCCCGTGATAAGAGCGAGCGCGCGGAGGAAGTAGCCTACAGCCATTCTTTGAGGTAAAGCTGGGTCCGGGATAACAATACGGGGCACGCCATCGCGCTGCGCGCGAGTGAGAAGTTCGCCCCCACTGGTCACCACGAGGAGTGGTCGCTTGGCTTCCCGCGCTGTCCGATAGGCGTCGAGAGTCTCCTCGGTATTGCCTGAGAAGGAGCAAGCGATAATGAGCGTTCCGGCTCGATCAGTCTCATTCTTAAACGGCAAACCATAATCGCGATGAAGACTAAGTGGGAGGGTGGGGTCACAAGACAAGATGAGGCCACCGGCTAAGGCCGAGCCCCCCATGCCACAGAGGAGGAAGTGGTCGGCGGTCGGAATAGCTCCCCCTTCCACGGTCGGTGACCACTTAAGTTGAGCCGGAAGACTAAGAATCGCGTCTCTCATAATTATTCACAGTATAGCAAAACTCACCTTGACTGGCACTAATTGAGGTATAGACTAAAGATTGGTGTGATCTTCTGTTCTGGTCGGATTGTTCTCTTTTGTGACAGGGAGGTTGGTATGGAATTGCTGAGAGCGAAACAGCGAGTGCGGGTGGTCCCTAACGACAGCATTGGGAGGAAGAACTGGGCAGCGGCTTTAGGAAGCTTGGATAAATCCTTCCAAGTGGTGTCTCACACTGGCTTGGATGTCGTTCAAGTGGAGTCACGAAGCGGTATCGCGGTTGAAGTACCAGCAACCATCGTAAAGAAGGCTTAAGAACCGCAAAGCAAAACCGGAGACAACGACAAACGCCCCAATTTTCATCGGGGCGTCTTTTTGTCGTTTCCTAAACCGGTAAATTAATTACCAGCTCTGGCGGTTTCCACCACCATTCTCTCGGCGCGGCGGGCGCTCCGTGAGCGGGCGAGCCTCGTTGACCGTCAAGCGACGACCTTCGAGTTCCTTCCCATTCCACATTTCAATCGCCTTAGTAGCATCATCATCTGACGCCATCTCGACGAACCCGAAGCCCTTGGAGCGACCAGTCATGCGATCCATAATCACGGACGCCGACGTCACTTCACCGACTTGAGCGAAAGAAGAACGGAGAGTGTCTTCGGTTGTACCGTAAGACAAACCACCAACATACAGCTTCTTAGCCATTTCGATAGATATTTAACTTAGTTGTAAGATTGTAAGACGACCCCTCTCTCAAGTGTTTGAGATATAGACTTACCCCTTAAGTATACATAGATCGGGAAGCCTGTCAACTTATTTATCCACTCGCCACCAACAGTGACCTGGGAAGCAACGCTTCCCGCAATTGCTTGGTGTCAAGGCGGCAACGCCTTGCTAGTCGTTAATTGATTAGCAAATTACCTACTACTTTCCCTTACACCCGTTTGAACCTGACAATTGTTTTTTATCACTTCTGTTTCTATCTTTTCACACAAAGCTGGATCTTGAATTGTGTCCGCAACAATTCCATAACATCTGTCTTTGAAATACTTATCACTAACCTTCTCACAACTAGCAATATGGGGTTTATCTCTAAGCAAATATTCATAACAACCAGACCTTGCATTAAGTTCGTTTATTTTGTCACAAGTTGCTAATTCATATTTTTCGGTATTTTGTCTAACTGTACGATAATAACAATCATCTCTTTGGTCTGGTATGTCTATCTTGTCGCAAAATGAAATATCTCCTCTTTTTACTGCTGTATCTAATGGGTTCATGTACTGGAGAACGACTGAGAAAACAATATAAAGAAGTACGAGAATTAGGAACACGAGGAAGATATATTTTCTCATGATGATTAACTACTTAGATTTTTAACACTTTCACTTTAGCTCGGGTTTTTATTAATAGATAGAAATTACATTTATTTTGTGTTATTCAAAACTATTTTTATTTTGTTGACTTTAACGCAAGCGGTTTGCTATACTAAACAACATAGCGAAAGCTATCCTCGCCTGAAGGATACCAGGATCGTATTTATACCTCCGCCCGTAAGG
>CAZZED010000057.1:0-5005 GCA_964653115.1 uncultured Candidatus Saccharibacteria bacterium
CTTCTACGGAAGTCTTTGTCGGCGAAGAAGGGATTTCTATTCTCTATCACTGCGGACAGCTACTTAATGAATTGGGCGGTTTCCTGGGTGTAGAGATTGGGAAAGATGTTCTTTCCGAGACTCTGGCGAGAAAGCTGGCGAGAATCGGAAATATCATTGGGAAATGGTATTGGGAGCTGGGATACCGAGGTTTCTTTGATATTGACTTCATCGTTTCAAAAGACGGTGGAATCTATGTTGCTGAAACCAACACAAGGCGAACAGGCGGCACTCATACCTATGACCTGGCAAGACATCTTTTTGGCAACAGATGGAAAAACGAGGCATATCTTTTGTCTCACGACTCATTTCGTTACCAGAAGAAGCGAATGGATGTTAGAAAAGTCTTGCAAAAAGTCAGTCCTATCCTCTATCCGATGAGGGGCGAACGGAAAGGAATTATTATTACCCTCGTCAGTGAATGGAGTCCTGTGATGGGATATATAGTTATTGCAACGAACCCCGATGAAGGTCGTGATTTGCAGAAACGGCTATTCAGGTTGTTCAAGAAGTGAGAATTGATTTCAGTCAATTAAAGGGCTATACTAACCAGTGTAGCCTTTTTTATTTATGGAAAAAGATTTATTACCCGTAAAACCATTTCAAGAAACTCTTTTTAGGAGTATGTGTGGGCCAGCTAGCCTTAAAATGGTGTTGGATTACTGGGGTATCAATAAAAGCGAAGAAGAGATCGCGAGCGCGTGCAATCACGATCCGAAATTTGGCGCTGATGACGCATCTATTAAGAAGGCTGCCGAATCTTACGGCTTACGGGTTGAAATCGAAAACGACGCTTCGTTCGATTCAATTCAGCGCTGGCTTGATCATCGCATACCCGTCATCGTCAATTGGTTCACCCGCGGCCGCTCCGATTACGGCGACGAAGAAGCCCCGGACGGGCATTACTCAATAGTGATTGGCCTTGATGATACTTATATCTATTTGCAAGATCCGGAAATTGGCGGATTGCGAAAATTGGAACGCGACGATTTTATGCGCGTCTGGTTCGATTTTACTGGTCGTTATATCAGACCAGACCAACTTATAATTCGGCAGATTATCGTTGTTTACAAAAAATAAATGGCCCCTCGACTCCGCTCGGGGCCAAGCAAATCGTGGAAGCGCATCAAGGTAAGATCTGGGCCGAATCAGATGGTGTGGGGAAAGGGAGTAGATTTATTGTAGAGTTGGAAGTAAAAAAATAACCCCCGCCAATTCGCTTTAACGAACTGTGGGGGCTAAGGCTTTGTTGGCGCGGAGGGGGACATCCCACTTCATTCTTCAGTGTAGACGATGTCGACCAAGCTCTTGGCACAAGCGAAGCAAGCTTCTGGTGAAGTAGCACAATGACCATTCGGGCAAGAAGAATAGAAATCACAGGTCTTGCTCCAGATCACCATTTCTTGCTCGTAGGAAAGACCAAAGTCATATCGACTTTCCAAGATCAGATCCATGCTGGCCTCAACTTCTTCTGGCGGAATGCTGGCCGCGGCACAAGGGTCCGCTTGCCCGACCCCTGAACCACAGCCGGGGATGAAGAAACTGACGGCGCAAATTGCCAAACTCACCGCCAAGGCGACCTTAGGAGACAGCTCTTTCATGTCCTATCCTCCCAAAAATGAAGACCAGAAGTCGAACCAACATAGGCACGACTTATTCCTTCTTATTTTTAGCATAAAGAAAGGGCCCGAGCAATTCGCCAGTTGGCGAACGCTTCGGGCCCAGTTTACTACTTGTTGAATTGAATCGTCACGCAATCCGGTTTAGCACCGCGTCCCTTTTCCTCCAGCGTCGCGCGAGAGGGATGATCACCCCGAGCCCCATGAGTCCGAGCGTCGCGGGTTCCGGCACCGTCACCACACTCATGGTGTATGCCGAGGCCGGGATGAAGCCCGTGATCTGGACGTTCGCCCAGTAATCGTCGATGTACCCCGGATCCTGACTCGGATCCTCGAATTGATTGAACTGAATCCGAGGCGTGGCGACGAGACTTGCGTTGGGCGAGGCGGAAGCCGAGCCGTAGAAGGAACCGTTCGCCCAGCCGTCATTGCTAACGTAACTGCCGTAACCGCCATTCCAATTGATCTCGAGTTCGCGATTGAACTCGAAGTAGTGGAATTGGTTCTCGCCGTCGTCGAAGAGCTTGAGGTGGACGCTGTTCAGATTGACGGCGCCAGCGGTTCCCATATTCACCGATTGATCGGGCTTCTCGATATCACCGCCACTGGAGAATGTGACGGTGAAAAAAAGGCCACCATCAGAATGTCCAGCGGCATTCCCCACCCCACCACCGGACTGGTAATTCCAGTCGATCGAAGATTGGACCCAATCGGGGATACCCATGGTCGATCCTCCGATACCGCCGTAAGCCGTGGCGCCTCGATTGGAGGAGCCACTGTAGACGCTCCAATCGCTGGGAAGGCCATTGCTGTTCGTCCCACCACCTCCACCTCCGGGCGGAGTCGTCGGAACACCGATCACCTCACCGGCCTGGGTCTGGGACACGAATCCCAGAAGAAGCCCAAGCAGAGCCACAAAAAGCCAATTCCTCTTCATCGATAATTCTCCTGTCAAAGGACACTTCCACTCTGGCCGGTCACATAACCGACTCGACTCATAGCTTAGCAGATTACGATTTATTTGTCAATAGGGCGAACTTAAAACTAGTTTGCTATCATTAAGGGCAAGATGTCACCACAAAAAATAGTGCTCTCCGGGGTGAAGCCGACGGGTCTTGTGCATGTCGGTAATTACTTCGGGGCGATGAAGCAATTCGTGGATTTCCAAAAAGAATATCGCAACTTCATCATGATCGCCGATCTGCATGCTCTGACCTCGGTGACCGATCCGAAAATTTTACAAGCCGACACGCTCGGTGTGGCGCTGGATTATCTCGCCATTGGGCTTGATCCGGAGATCACCACCGTCTTCCGCCAATCCGATGTGCCGGCGCATGCGGAGCTCGGGTGGATCTTCAATTGTCTCACGACGATGCCTTACCTCGCTCGCGCGCATGCCTTCAAGGATGCCGAAGCGAAGAATCGAGAAGTGAACGTTGGCGTCTTCACCTACCCCTTGCTCATGGCGGCGGATATTCTCCTCTATAGCCCCGACCTCGTGCCCGTCGGCCAAGATCAGAAGCAACACGTGGAGATTGCGCGCGACACGGCGGAGAAGTTCAATCGTACTTTCGCTGAAGTCTTCAAGCTCCCCGAGCCGATGATTCTCGATGCGGTGAAGACAGTCGTCGGTCTCGACGGGCAGAAGATGTCGAAGAGTTATCGCAACACCATCCCGCTCTTCTCAACCGAACGCGAGCTCAAGCAATTGGTGATGAGCATCAAGACGGATTCGAAGGGGGAGACGGAGCCCAAGAATCCGGAGGAGTGCCACGTCTTCGCCCTCCACAAGCTCTTCTCGACCGACGTCTTGCCCGAGCTCAAACGGCGTTATGTGGAGGGGGCGATTGGTTATCGCGAGTCGAAGGAAATCTTGTATGAGCAGATGAATAAATTTCTCGAGCCTCTGCGCGCGAAGCGCGAGGGGTTCGCGGGGCGCCCCGATGAAGTGCGAGCGATCCTTGAGCGGGGCGCGATTGTGGCACGGGAAGTTGCTGGAGCGAAGTTGAGCGAAGTGCGTCAGGCTGTCGGGCTAGATCTATGAGCCCAACTCGCAAAATCATTCTCTTCCTTGCCCTCGCGCTGATCGTGATTCTGTATGCCGTGGTGAACAATCCCAAAGAAGATAACAATGTTTCGATAATTAAAAATCGTAAAGACTTTTCGCCAGAAATTGAAGTGGAAATTAATAATCCAATAACCGTTACACCAAACTCAAATGGTCTGATTGATACTAAAAATTGGCCAACTTACAAAAGTGATGATTTTGGTTTTCAAATAAAATATCCGACTGGGTGGGGAATTGAGAAGCTGTATTCTCAATATTCTAAAGATGAAATCGTTTTCCTCACTTTTTCTCCAGTTTATGAAGATTTTTTTGTTGGGATAAGTATTTCAAATACGCCGTTTGAGGAGGTTGTTAAATCAGAAAGTAGTGAAGATTTAATATCAACCAAAAATATTAATATTGGAAGAATTGGTTCTGTTTTACAAATCACCAGAGACAATCCCTATGAATCAGATGTTTCGTATGTCTTTCGGCACGGGGATTATACTTATGCGATGCGGACGTCATCAGACTTAGGACCAGCGATGCTTGCAACCCTAATTTTTGTTCGGTAGAATTAAACTCAGAATACACAGTGTTGTGTATTAAGTCGGGTAAGATTACCCGCATTAGTTCTTCGACAAAGAAAAGAGGTGTGAGACATGAGATTTTTCAGTTTTGTGTTGGTGGGCGTGTTGGTTGTCAGTGGAAATGAGACATTAGCTCAACCAGTGGCGACCAAGTTCAGCTCCCCCGTTCGGCCAGAAGCTAACTATTACAACACCAATCCTTTTCTTGGGGTCAACAATGGTACTTATCACATGGGTGAAGACTTGAATGGCCGGGGTGGTGGTAACAGCGACTACGGCAAGCCGGTTTATCCGACTGCTGTCGGCAAGGTGGTCAAAGCGCTGGATCAGGGGGGATCAATTGGAAAGGTCGTAGTGTTGAAACATATCTTGCCAGACGGTCGGGTGATCTACTCTCGTTATTTCCACTTGAGTAAAATCTTGGTGGCGGTGAATGACATCGTCTACCCCAGTAAACCCTTAGGTAACATCGGCGCCGCAGGCGGTTACTCCCATCTCCATTTCGAACTTACTCGAGTAAACCAGCCGATCAGTAGCAGTGTCGTTGGCAATCTCACTCTCGCGACCGTAGGGAAGTATCTCGATCCGTCGCTCTTCATCGATGATCGAGCAAAATCGGTTGGTGTTTCAACCTCGGGAACATTTGTGTCGAGTAGTGAAGGCTTCGTGCTTCCAGACTACGCTCCCGCTTCGCTGGCTTACGTGACCAA
>CAZZED010000058.1:0-6955 GCA_964653115.1 uncultured Candidatus Saccharibacteria bacterium
GGCAGGAGATGATGAAATGTTAGGTCTTTTTTGCTTAGGTTTCTTCGCTGGTGTTATGTTTGGAAAAATGATGGCCAGATAGAATGGGTAAGTTTCCAGAGCCGCGGGTCTCTTATTACCCGCTCTGTCTTCTGATGTGTATCAGAACTGATGAGGCTAAAAAGCCGAAACAGAAGAACCTTGAAAACTTAGTGATAAGGAGATGATCATGACATGGGTTTACGGAGTACTCTGTGTGGTAGGCTTTGTTGTTTGGGCTGTGTTGTCTGAAAATCCGAAGCTTCGACCATATGAGCGTCTCATCGCTTATATCACTATGGGAATTCCCTCAGCCTTGTTGATCTGGAGTATCTATGGGAAATGAGAAAATTTAACACTCGCTGTTGGACAAAAGCCCCTGGCGCTGGTCGCTGGGGGTTTTCATTTGATTCCCACTTTCTTTATGTGTATACTAGATATGTCTTTCGGTTAGTTATAACTGGAAGGGTATAACATCCAAGAGCAACCCTCCGCGAGGAGGGTTGCTTTCGTTAGTTTTCTTTTCCCTCTTTTCTCAACTCGGCTCGGTGTCTCAATTCCTTCCCCCATATTATTTTACTGCCCTTTCCTGAATCTAGCCAAAATCTCGAGAAAAGTAGTGCGGGTTTGGGTGAGGATGATGGTCTGCGGATCGAGGAAGCCATACATGGCCGGTTGGGCCACACCTTCACCCTCAAGGATGCGGGTGTCGAGATTCTGAATCACTTGATCTTGGAAGCGGGGGTTGATGATCGTGGTACTGCTGGCGTTAGGAGTGATTAACGGCGTGGGTGGCTTGCCGATCAGCTTGTCCCAGACGAGGGGTAAATTTTTCTCCCACGCGAGAAGTTGAGAATAAGCCTGATCAGGCGTCTTCGTTTTGATAATAATAAATGGTTCCGGCTTCTCGGCGGTGCGATAGAAGCCAAACATAAAACTTGGTTCGATGAGTCGGGTTAGATTATCAGTGAAGGGTAAGTCTAAGGGCGTTGGCCAAAGACGGAAGGTTAGAGGCACCGCCCCGCGGAAGAAGATTATTTCTTCGATTGTCTGGGGAGTCTGATTCTTCAGGCTAATCTCGCGAATCTTCGCAATCAGCCTCGGAGTATCTGGGCCGACCACATCAAGATCAGTTTTATTCTCCGCGAAGACAAGCGAGGGGCGGGTGGTGGGGGGAGTGGTGGTGGCCGTTCCACTTGGTGAAGTGGGGGGCGATACAGCGAGCCACTTCTGATAAGCCAATGTGCCTCCGACGGCCATGGCGCCGAGCAGGATGAGGACGAAAATTATTTTTGCCAGGGCGTGTGAACGACGGACCGGCCCGCTAGAACCAATCGTGTTTAACCCGCCTTGCGCGATCATCGCGCCGGCGACCGAGGCCCCCTGCCCCACCGCCTCCGCCATATCGGTCTTCAGAGTCCGGATGGCGCTTAAGTGAGTGGGAATATTTTTCAAATTATTTATCTCCGCGGTCGCTTGACGGGCGACGTCAACCCGCGCCGCGTCCCCAGCGCGGCGCGCCTCTTCCACCGCCACCACTTTGGCCCGCAATTCATTCGCGATTCGCGTACTAGCTTCAGTCGCCACTCGTTCGGCACTCGCTTTCGCCGCCACCGATTGTGTCACCTCACGCTCCGCGCGCTCGCGCGCCTCACGGCGCGCTCGATGAGCCGGACTCTCCATCGCCTTAGCCGCCTCCGCCCGCCGCGCTTGGTGCGCTACTTCTTCTTTGGCCCGCGCGAGCCGCCTCCCCTCGCCTTCCATAGCGAGACGGGCTTCCTCGCGCCGGGCGTTCACATCGGTGTCAGTTAACGGGGGCATGAATTAGAATTATTGAATCACGCTCAAGGTATTGAGTTTAGCTTGGATTACCTCTTCTTGATCAAGAAGCGCGCGATACTTCTGAGTATTAGTTTCAATTGCTTGCTCGAGCTTGAAAAGCTTTTCTTGCAAGCCCCACTTCTCTTCTTCGGCTCGCCGACGCTTGTCTTGCGCCGTCCAACGCTCATGCTCAATCCCCTGCTTTGCTTGGGGGACCCCGGTCTTCACTTCTTCAATCTCGAGACGCGCTTCTTCCGTCTCGGCCAGGCGCTCACGCTCCAAGATCGGTGCCAGCGCTTGATTAATAATTTTCCGTTGATCATCCAGCGCGACCCAATCGAGCTCGAGCTTCTCT
The DNA here is from genome assembly GCA_964653115.1 of uncultured Candidatus Saccharibacteria bacterium. Classification (GTDB taxonomy): domain Bacteria; phylum Patescibacteriota; class Minisyncoccia; order Phycocordibacterales; family JACOZG01; genus JAGVGK01. Next base: position 2,195 of record CAZZED010000058.1, read on the forward strand.
TTATCTTTCACAATTTTCACCTGCTCACTCTCGAGGGCTACCTTCTCCGTTTGATGCTCCTTCTCTCGCTCGCTCCGCTCGCGCTTCTCGGTCCACTCGGGTCCCTCCAGCGCCCGCTTGGCCTCGGCGCGTTTGCGTTCCAGCACCGCTTCGGGAGTTTCCGTCGGAGTAATTTTTTCTGGTTCAGTTTCCATGGTCTTCATATTATAAAGTAAAACTGCCCCACTCGCCAGTTGGCGAGTGGGGCAGTTTCCTAATTCAGTGGATATTTAAATTATTTAGTTAGGCGGTTGGGGTTGAGATCGGAGTAGGTGGAGCGACGGGACCGGGGTTCATTCCGCCACCGCGCTTGCCTCCGCCGTAACCGAGAAGATACTTCCGCGGGTTCTCGCTCAGATCAAGGAAGTCGTCGGCCATTTCGCGGAGTTTGCCGGAAGTGCTCTTGCCGAAGGAGATCACTTCAACTTGATTGCCGTTCTTAATCTGCAAATATTGAACAAGCGGGCAGAAGTCGCCGTCGCCGGAGACGATGATCACAGCATCGAGGCGCGGGGCGAGCTTCACGGCGTCGATCGCGAGACCCACGTCCCAATCAGCCTTCTTGGCTCCCCCGCCGAAGATTTGAAGATCTTTAGTAATGATCTCAATCCCGATCTTGCCCAAGGCTTCGAGGAAGTTGCGCTCCTCGCCGGATTCGGTCGTCACGACGTAAGCCATCGCGCGGACGAGGGTCCGACCGGCGACGGCGTCCTTCATAATCGCGCCGAAGTTGACGCGGGCGCGGTAGAGATTCTTGGCGCAATGGTAGAGATTCTGGGTATCAATGAAGACTCCAACCCGTTGCCCTTTATGTTTAGTGACTGACATTTTTTTGCTTCTTGGCGATGTACTTGAGATGGGTCCGACGCTTGGAGACCATCTTGAGAAGACCGCGACGCGAGTGCTCGTCCTTCTGGTGCTTCTTCAAGTGCTTGGCTAATTGATTGATCTGCTCGGTTAAGAGCGAAACTTGCACCGCCGAAGAACCGGTATCCTTGTCATGGATCCGGGTGGTGCTGATTAGCTTCTTTTTCTTCTTAGTTGACAACATGGGCTGATGATAGCAGGTCTGGACTTCGGGTGCAAGTTGAAAAAATTGAGTTAAAAAAGCCCGCCAACAGCTGTGAAGTTGTGGCGGGCGGGGTGGAATTCTTCAAACCTAACCTTTACGGCTAGCGGTTCTTGGTCGGGGGTCGGATTCTCCGGTTCACTTGAGCGCAGATGGCGCGTTGATCAGAAGGGAGATCCTGCCTTCGAGCCGCCCGGTTCATCCGCCGGTGGTAGATCCTTGCTTCCAACCTAGTGATCTCAGCGTGGAATCTCCAGGAGACTTTTTCCCTCAAACGCCGACCCTTTTCCCGACTCAAGCGCCGCGCCTCTTCGCTCGCGAGATAGAAGGTTAGTGCCGCTCGACCCCAAGCGGTGGCCAAGGCAAATCGAGCATCACTTCTCGATTGGAACTTCCTAGCCAATCCAAGTCGTTTTCGCTCAGTGGCCAGCGCTCCTTCTGGGCCATGGAATTTTCCTTCTTTCACTGCCGTGGTCACTTGGTGGCTTAAAGTCTCATACTGATCCCCGCGCAATGGTCGACTGGCTTCCACTCGATCCGTCATCACAGTATCCTTTCCGTGAACAAAAAAAAGAAAGACCTGATCCCTAAACGTCCTTAAATTTTCTCCATTCTCATCGCGGTCGCTCGGCAAGAATCTTCACACACTCCTCGGCTTCGCCATAGTAGCGCCACTGCCGACAAATGCTGGCGCGGATGTCGAGCTGGTCGGCAGATAAGGCTTCCAATCCACCGGCCAGTCTGACCATGTCGTTGGAGTAGAGACTTGCCCAAGCGAGGCACCAGACGGCGCGCCAGAGCCACCGGAGATTAATTAACCAACGGAAATCAAATGGTTTGAGACGGAACTGCGCCCAAGCGTGAGTGCTGGCGTCGTAATAAGTGCTCGAGGCGACGCTCAAGGCCTGAACGAGGTCTCCCGTGCCAGCCTTTTTATGGCTCTTCTTGATCAACTTAAGCCTCTGCTTCTCCAATTCCGTGGCGCTGAAGTGGCCGAAGAATCTCCCCGCCAGGGTCACGTTTCGGATACTATCAGACAGCGCGTCGTACTTGATCTGCACTTCAGGTGATAATTCCTTCACGAGCGTGTGCCTCCCATTTTTCTTCATTTTTCTTCAGCCCCAATCTTCTCCTTAAATCAAAGACCAATGTTTTCAAGCCAGCCACACGGCCAACCTTCTATTTCCTCCCCAACCCTACATTTCTTCTCCCAACCTGTCAATGTCAAGGATAGTCCTTGACATGAGATGATTCAAACAAAAAAGCCCGCCACAATCCGCCGAAGGTCGGACAGATGTTGGCGGGCGGGGTACTCTTCTTGATTTTGGAATGTGATTTCAAATCGCCACGCGACCGAGTTTCTCGCGCGTTAGTTGGCGCTCTCGACGAAGAGCCTGAACCGCCTTTAGTGCCCGCGGAGGAATTCGGGAGCAGAGAGACTCAATTCTTTCCAAGAAAAGACGAATCTGATCCTTCATCAATTGATCCGTTCTCTTTTCCTGTATTCTCGTTTGGTTCCTCCTTCTTACTATCATCGCGCGCTTTCTTCATCTAGCCATCGCCTTCACCCCTTCAAAAAAGGTTCCGAGGAACAATTTACTGTCTAAAACTTTAGCAAAACTGACTTCCCCTGTCCATGTTAAAAAAGAAAATCCACACCTTGCGATGTGGATCGTTTTTTGCTTTCCGGAGATTTTTTAGTGAAACTGCTCTTCCACCTCCAGCGCCGCGCCCAAGGTAATTGAGAGCGGGGTTCCGCCACGCGCCTCGTTGAGCTTCCCGACCATCCCTTCCAAGCCGGCCGTTCTTACGAAGTCGGTGTCGAACACCAAGTCAGCTTCGGCGATGCTGTCGACGTACACGTGGGTGGGTTGATCGCCAGTGCTCGGCAACAACTCTTGTTTGATCGTCTCCGCGAGCGAGTAATAATCAGGCAGGTCGAGAAAGATCCGGACCGATTTGGTCGCATCCATCGTGGTCTCCTTTTGTAATTGAAAGAACATTCTGTTTCGTCCTTTTGGACTCATCAGTCGAGATACACATCTCGAAACAGTTGAGCTAATTTCTTAGCTCGTTCAGACAATTCTGTTGCCAGGTAGTCTGTTTACCCCGCGTGCCAAAGCCGCAGATCAGAAGGCCCTTTCCGGCATCACCACCAACCTCTCTGCCATCCTCCGCAATTTGCCGTACTCGTTGTAGATATCGCGGTGCAGTTTGCTGAGTTCAGAGAGGATCTGCCTAGCCCTTTCCTGATGGTCGGGCTTCCATTTGCAGACCGGGTCTTGAAAACCCATGGGGCGATTGAATGTCCCACAGACGTCCATGTCTAGTGAGCTGGCCTTACCTTGAAGTTCGATGGCTCGAGCGAATGCACTATCGGCCACCTTAATGTAACGGGCCACAATATACTCCTTGGCAACGTCCGCAACGTCCTTCTCCATTGTTCCATCGATATTCATAGCGCAATCTCCTTTAAAAGAACTTTCCCATGAGACCACGAAGCGGAACACCCGTCTCCCGATCTCAATAAGAAGGAGATTTTTTAACGAGAATCTCCAGAAACTCGGTGCGATGCCTTGCTTAGACTCAAGGCTTCCGTCGAAGTGCTTTGCCTGGGTTTTACCAGACTTACACGCCGGGGATTTCCCTGGAATTTGGACCCACCATCTCACAACCCACCATTTCACACAGGAAGTAGAAAGCACTTCATGTGTATGGTTATTGGTGTGAGCTTGGTGCCAGGGGGCATAGCCGTCGCACACGGCAAGTCTAATTGAGGCCTCAAAGATCAATTTCATTTCGTCATGGCATATGTCCGCTTTAGCCAGATCAGCGCTCCGGAACTGCCCCGGAGTATTACGGCCCAGTTTAACGACGTGAGTTGGTCGGTGATCATTCTGTTGCTAAGCTGATCACGGCTCCGGTCCACACCGCTAGCTAACTGCTAGCGATGCTTCCCATTAACCCCGCCGGTCGGAGTGCACACCATGCGCCGTTCAAAGGCGACCTGTTTGTAGGCCTCCTCCGAAGTGACGCGCCGGCGACCGCTCCAGTCGTAGCCAGCTTTCGCTAGCAACTGGTCGGCCGCCTTGGTGGCACCACGGTGGGTGGGGTTCGGCTGGGCGTTGGTCATCATATCGGCATCCTTTCCTGAAAAATTTTCAATTTTCTTCAATCTGCCCCCGACTGAACCTCCTTGATATTTCTAAGCTCGAGTACCAAGGTGAGGTTCGGTCGGAGGCACATCAAAGATCAACTGCTACCCATTATACGCATGGGCAATTATTTGTCAAGTCTTTTTGACGGATTGTACTTTTGAATAATGGAAAAACCTTTAAAATAAGGCGTATTTTGGTACACCAGTGTCAAACGAGGCTGTCAGAAACAGGAAATATTTTACAAAATAATTTTATGTTTTGTATTAAAAAAATTCTGTTAAACCTCAAAAACAGTTAAAAAAGATTAAAAATGGCTTAAAATATAGCTTTGCTTGTCAGGAATAAGGGTATTTTGGTGATAACTGCCAAAAGTGCTTGACAAAAGATTTTCTTCCTATATACTGGTCGTTAGATAGATGGTCGAGCAATGGGCTCACCACAACGGTTCTTTCAGACGGAGGTGTCCTATGAGCGACTGATCGCGTGGTCCAGACC
>CAZZED010000059.1:0-2260 GCA_964653115.1 uncultured Candidatus Saccharibacteria bacterium
TGTTATTCTATCGCTTCATCAAATGCTCCTGTCGAACATCCGCGCTGAAATTGCGGGGCGATTCCGGCAAGATAATGAATATGTGCGGGTTGGAAATCATATCGCTCCCGCCGCGAAAGAAATTAAAAGTGGGTTGGAAAAAATGCTGGCTGAATATAATGCGACGAGCCACGAAAATATCATTAAACGGATTGCTAAAATACACCTCGCCTTCGAACAGCTTCACCCTTTCAACGACGGCAATGGTCGGATTGGACGAGTGATTAATAATTATCTTTTGCTCCGCGAAGGCTTCGTGCCGATAAATATTAAATTCATTGACCGAAAAAAATATTACGAGGCGTTTCAAGAATTTAATGACAAAGAAGCCACTGGTGTGATGGAAGAAATTGTGGGCAAGGCGCTCACTAATAGCTACCACAAGCGACTGGCCTATCTGGAAGGTAAAAAGATTGTTACTCTAGCCGATTATGCCAAGAACTCCAAAATTTCTCACTCTAACTTGATTAATAAAGCGAACCGCCAAACCATCGAAGCCTTCCTCGAAAAAGGGGTGTGGAAGATTGGGGAATAGGGCAAAAAAATACCCCGCCACAACTTCACAGCTGTTGGCGGGGCGTTTGGCGATTTTTTTTGAGATCGCCGGAACTCGTAGCGCTAGAATCCGAAGCAAACTTTCGGCAAAGGACCGAGATCTGCTTCCTGTTCCTCTTGTTCTGGGCTGTATTGATGGCCATAGGGATGATACATGGCCATCGAGACCGCATGATCCAACTGACACATCTCATACTCAAATGCCGAGTGGGCAGTATTGATTGCCCGTACGAGCTTATTCCGCACGGACTTCAGCAGTTTCTGAGGATTGCGAAGTTCGCTACGCAGACGATACTCGAAGATCAGAATATCTCCATGCCCTTCGATGTCTCCGGTGCGGATGCAGTTTTCAGCGAAGTTATCCAGATCTTCAGTCCCGAAAGTATCGATACCTGAAGCCATGAACACTACGCAATTGCTTCTCCTCCCAATGATCGCTAGGGTTCCACTGCCTTGAATCTGAATCTGGTGCTGTGGGTTGATGACGTCGTTTTTCATCTCCTACTCCTTCTTTCAAAGAACACTTTGTGTTGAATGTTTTTTGAGCCCAACACGTTGGCTCACAGAATCTACGATTCTGCCCTGAAGATTAGCATAACCAGAGTTAAAAGTCAAGCGTGCTGGGAGGCGAGGCCTCCCGACAAGCGTCGGCTGGCGAAAAGCCTTATTTGGAGCGATGGAAACGTTGGTGGACGGATTTGAGTTCGCGGTCGGTGATGTGGGTGTAGACTTGGGTGGTCGAGATATTGGCGTGGCCCAAGAGGAGTTGCACGGCGCGGAGATCGGCGCCGTTCCTTAAGAGATCGGTGGCGAAGCTGTGACGGAGGGTGTGGGGAGTGACCGGCTTCATGATACCGGCGGCGATAGCGTATTGCTTGATGATCCGCTCGATACTCCGTGGGGTGATTCGACCGTCGTTATGATTCACAAACATCGGCTCGCTCATATCTTTCCTTTTATCCAAATAATTTTCGAGCCATTGCTTGGCTTCCGGCGAGAGAAAAACGACCCGCACCTTGCCCCCCTTGCCCCGGACGCTGAATTCTTGGCTCTTCAAGTTCACACTCTCACGGTCAAGATTACAGAGTTCAGAAATTCGCAAGCCAGTGGAAAAAAGTAATTCAAAAATAGCGCGATCCCGCCGACCGAGTGGAGTGGCGAGATCCGGCGTCTTGAGCAGGCGCTCTAATTCTTCGGGACTAATCAAATTAATTTCTCGAGCGGACAACTTCGCCAACTCAATACTCGACGGCGCGAGCGCCGTCACTTCTCGCACACCGAGATATTTGAGGAAGGTGCGGAGCGCGATCAAGTGGTAATTCTGGGTGTTCTTCTTAAGTTCACGCCGATTAAGGTGAAGGCGAAATTTACGAATCGCCTCGGCGGTGATTGACTCGACTTTAGAGATTTGCGCGAATTGAAAAAAGGTTCGCAAGTAGCGGTCGTAGGCCTCAACCGTCTTCACGCTCCGCCCGCGCTCAATGTCCATATATTCTAAAAACTGTCGTTGAAGTTCAGGGAGGGAGGCCATATTTACTATTCTAGCATTTTAGCCTAAAATCATTAGATGTTAGAAAAATACTTGCAAGAGATTGGGTTGAATGATAAAGAGGCCAAACTTTATTTAGCTCTTTTGGCGACCGACAACGCTTCGGTGATCGCTCTC
>CAZZED010000060.1:0-2007 GCA_964653115.1 uncultured Candidatus Saccharibacteria bacterium
CGTATTTTTTTCATAGTAATCAAATTATACTACCAATCAAAAAATCAAACTAGGGCTTTTTTGAAGAGGTCTTCGAGCAGGCTCGGGTTGGCACTGCCTTTCGACACCTTCATCCCCTGTCCGATTAAGAATTTAAGGGCAATTGTTTTACCGTTCTTGAAATCGGCGACGACAGTTGGGTTATCTTTAATAATCTTTTCGACTAGATCATTGAGTGAATCGGCCGAAGCCATCTCGACCATCACGCCACTTATGATCGAGCTTTTCGCCTGCGGCGACGAGATTGCCTTCGTGGCGTAACGGCGAACCACCTCCGCCACGTGAACGACGGCCGGCAACCACTCGGGATTATTTTTCCGCCGACCGGCGATGTCATTCAAGAGGAAGTTGGCGGCAATTTTAATCAACGTCGGATCTTTAAGTTCTTGACTAAGATTATCAAAAAATTTTGATAATTCGAAGTCGTTGATAATCTGCTCCACATCTTGTGTTTGGAGGAAGCCGAGCTGAATCAATCTATCGCGCTTCTGCCACGGCAATTCGGGGATAGTGGATTGCAAATTCCCGAATTCGGGAATCTCGCTAATTCGTAGTTTCGGGAGATCAGGATCAGGGAAGTAGCGGTAGTCGTGCGATGACTCTTTAAGCCGTTGTGAATAAGTACTCTGCTTCGCCTCATCCCAACCGCGCGTCTCTTGCACCACTTTTTCATCTCGCTCAAGTAACTCAACTTGACGCTTGAATTCGTACTCAATGGCGCTTTCCACACTGCGGAAGGAGTTCAGATTTTTAACCTCGACCTTAATTCCAAGGGTAGACCTTGGGTCTGGGTTCTTAAGGTCTACCCTTAAAATTGAAATGTTTGCCTCCACCCGCAACTCCCCCTTCTCCATATTCGCCTCCGAGACACCGAGGTATCGGAGTAAGAGCTGGAGTTCGCGAGCGAAGTCGCCGGCTTGCTTGGCACTTGTGATCACGGGTTCGGTGACCAGCTCCATGAGTGGCACGCCGGCGCGATTGAAGTCGATCAGACTCCCCCCCTTCTTGTCATCGTGAATCGATCGCGCCGTATCTTCTTCTAGATGGATTCTAGTGATTGCCACCCCAGCCAAAGCGCCGGCGGTAACTAACGGATACTGATACTGACTGATTTGATAACCTTTCGGAATGTCGGGGTAAAAGTAATTCTTCCGATCCCACTCGGTGAAGTCGGCCAGCTTGCCATCTACTGCGAGCCCAACGCGCAAGACGTGCTCGACCGCCTTCTGATTAATCGTCGGCAAGGTTCCGGGATGGCCGAAGCAGACGGGGCAGATGTTCACATTTGGCCTCGCCTCGTCGGGATCATTCGCCGAATTACAAAACATTTTAGTTTTCGTTTTGAGTTCAGCATGGACCTCAAGCCCGACCGTTAATTGATATTTAACTTCTTTTTGATCACTTGACATGTTTTTTGTATTTGCTATCATAAGAATGTAGTCACGATGAAAAGTCCCCCTTGAGGTTCCGTCCTCTGGGGGTCCTTTTCTTTTTATATTCTATTTTAAACCTCAAATCACTGATCAGAGACAATTTAGACATTGCGACTTTAGATAATAACAATAAATAGGCTTTAGTTACGTGATATTTTTCTTTTAAATAAACTCGAAACTTTTTATAATCGACCTTCCAGCCAAGTTCTTTAATCGCTAAATACAAATTCTGTCCGTCAATGAAAGCGTAATTATCCATTCCCCTCACTTTATCACGTTATTTTATATACCGCACTTCTTCTTCAAGGGTGATGCCGAATTTATTTTTCACTAATTTCTTAAGTTTCGTCGCGAGGGTGATGACATCACGATAAGTGCCGTGGCCATCATTCACAATGAGATTGCCGTGGAAGTCGGCGACATAGATGCCCCCCACCCTCATCCCCTTCGCCCCCACTGATTCAAGAAGATAACCGGCCGGAAGTTTGCTATCTCTGATTTTATTTAGATCAATTAGTTTTAAAGATTTTTTAGA
>CAZZED010000061.1:0-4736 GCA_964653115.1 uncultured Candidatus Saccharibacteria bacterium
CCACCATTCTTCGCACTGATGAGTTAGGCACTATTATTTTCCACAGTGACGGTCAGGTAATTATGTTAGAATAGTCGTGGTAGCAGTTGGGCGAGATCTAGTTCTTTTACTGGAGGTGAAAAATGAATCAAGACCTGATCAGCTCGGAAGAGTTGGGGAAAACGGCGCTCGCTATTTATCGAACCCTCTTTCATTTTTGGCAGATCGGCCACAAAAAGTTTCCAAGCTTTGAATCTTTTTTGGATGCTTGCTTATGGCAGGAAGAAGTAGTCGCGACCCTCTTCGGCTTGTCGGTGAAGGAGCTTGAAACTATGCTTGGTCTAGTGGGAATGCTCAACCTAAGTCAGATCCGGCAAGCTAGCGTCCCGCTCTCCGGCCGACCGGTTCAATTGGCCGCTTGAGTTTGATTCAGGCTCCAAACAAAAAACGCCCGACCGCGGGCGTTTCTCTTTACCCAACGATTTGACGATTCTTTTTAAGACAACGAGTGCAGAGTTTAACTCGACCGCCGGTTGTAAGGGGTGCCCATTGGAGATTGGGATACTTCCGCACCATGCCGGTCGGATTGAATTTAGTCGCCCGGACGCGGTTAGAATAGCCTCCGGCCATGCGACTTCCTTTCTCGCAGATATAGCATTGCTTCATAATTCAGGTGAGGCCATGCTAACATGGAACGAAGATTATCGCAATGATAGAAATCCTTTTCAGTATTATCGTCATTATTCTCGCCGTCATCATCCACGAGGTTTCTCACGGTTGGGCGGCCTATTTACTTGGTGATCCGACCGCCAAGCTCGCCGGTCGCCTCACCCTGAACCCCATCTCTCATCTCGACCCGATCGGCTCCTTCCTTGTCCCTCTTTTCACCTATTCAATGTTGGGCGGACTCATTTTCGGTTGGGCGAAGCCGGTGCCCTATAATCCGTACAATCTTAGAGCCGGTCGTTGGGGGCCGGCCATTGTCGCTATCGCCGGCCCGGTCTCAAACCTCTTCCTCGCCGCCATTTTCTCCCTTGTTATCAGATTAACTTTTGGTTTTGTTCCCATTGCCTTCTTCCAACTCTCGGTTATGATCGTGCTCATCAATCTCGGGTTGGCTCTCTTCAATCTCATCCCCGTGCCCCCACTCGACGGCTCGAAGATCTTGTTTGCCCTCATCCCTTATCGCTATCACCAAGTGGAAGAGATTCTCAATCGGTATCAATTGGTCTGGGCCATCCTCGCCATCACCATCGTCGCCCCCCGTCTCCTGCCTCTCATCGCCTTCTTCTTCCGAGTCCTCACCGGCCTCCCGATCGCGTAAAAAATTATTGTGGCTAAGTTCTAATTTGGAAGTACCGAATCAAGTTTTTATTTTTAGCCAACGGCGATGTCCTTTATCTAAACATCGGTACTCACGATGAAGTCTATTAGTTTTGCCTTGAATAACAATTAGTGCTAGTAATGGTATCAGAAAGGAGGAACTTTTATGTTCCAAAAAACATTAAGGGAGGGAGACAGGGGGCCGGAAGTCATCGTACTCAAAATATATCTCTTTGGGGCTGGACTCGGTCACTGGATCAAGCTTGATCAGATTTATGACGATGCGACGTTTTGTGCCGTATCTGAGCTACGAAGGATACTTGGTCTTAATTCCACTGGAGACGAAAAAAGTGGAGACCTTGATTCGGAGATGGTTTCGGCCATGAAATCTCGGTTTAATTCTGACTTCGATTTTGTCGCCGCCTGCCGGGCCGTCAATAATCAGGATCCTGTTGAACCTCCCCAACAAGTATCGATGACCATGGATCGACCGGCTTGAATCCGAATTCGATCAACCATGATTATCACGGACCCTTGCTTTCATCGGCAGGGTCCTTCTTTTTTCAAAATTTAAACAGCCCCCTTGCAGAGTTCGGGTTATTATATTAGAGTAGACACTACTTCAAGTAATTGAATCATGCCGACGATCAATCAATTAATCAGACGGAAGCGCCGGATGCCACGAGCGAAGTCTCGCTCCGTGGCGATGGCGCGCGGTTTCAATGTGCTTAGGAATAAGCCGACCACCTACCCCTCGCCCTTCAAGCGCGGTGTCTGCACGCAGGTGAAGACGACGACCCCGAAGAAACCCAACTCCGCCATCCGGAAAATTGCCCGCGTGCGTCTCACTAACGGGATGGAAGTGACGGCCTACATCCCTGGTATCGGGCACAATCTCCAAGAGCACTCGGTGGTCTTGATTCGCGGTGGTCGGGTGAAGGACCTCCCCGGCGTTCGCTATCACATTATCCGCGGTAAGCTCGACGCTTCCGGGGTCGAGAGTCGTCGTCAGAGTCGTAGTCTCTATGGGATGAAGCGCCCGAAGGCAGCGAAATAATTTTAATTTTTTAATTCTATGCGTCGTAAAGTCACTAATGCCCAAGTCGCTTCTCCTGATGAACGATACCAATCGCTCAAGATTGGGAAGATGATCAATTATCTTATGCACCGTGGGCAGAAGGCGACGGCCAAGCAGATTGCTTATGATGCCTTCGACCATATTAAGGAAGAGACGAAGCAAGAACCACAAGAAGTTTTCGAAGAGGCGCTCAAAAATGCTGGTCCTCACACCGAGCTCCGCTCGCGTCGCGTCGGTGGAGCCAACTACCAGATTCCGCATGAAGTGACACCGAAGCGCCGCCTCGCTTTGTCGCTCCGCTGGATTCTCGAGGCGGCGCGGTCTAAGAAGGGCGCGCCGATGGCGCGCCGGTTGGCCGACCAGCTCATTCTCGCGAGCAAGAATGATGGCGAAGCGGTCAGAAAGAAAGAGAACGTCCACAAGATGGCCGAGGCCAACCGCGCCTTCGCTCACTTCGCTCGCACCAATACCAAGCCCACGATCCCGACCCTCCGCTAATTTATCAATATGGAGGATCGTCACTATCCGCTCAATCGGGTTCGCAACATCGGCATTATCGCCCACATTGATGCGGGTAAGACCACGGTCTCCGAGCGCATTCTCTATTACACCGGCGTCTCGCACAAGATTGGGGAAGTTCATGAAGGCGAGGCGACGATGGATTGGATGGAGCAAGAGCGCGAGCGGGGGATCACCATCACTTCCGCCGCCACGACGGCCTTCTGGACGCCAACTTACGCGACGGGTGACGCCGAGAATGGTATCCGCATCAATATCATCGATACCCCCGGCCACGTTGACTTCACGGTTGAGGTCGAGCGCTCACTTAAGGTGCTCGACGGCGGAGTGGTCGTCTTCGACGGTGTGGCTGGCGTCGAACCACAATCCGAGACGGTCTGGCGTCAGGCCGACAAGTATCACGTCCCGCGAATTTGCTTCGTCAATAAGATGGATCGCCTCGGGGCGAGCTTCGAATTTTGTTATAAAACTATTTTAGACCGTTTAACTAAGAAGGCGGTGCGCGTCCAGATCCCGATGGGGGAAGAATCAAATCATGAAGGGGTAATTGATCTCTTAACTATGACTGGCTATCACTTCGAAGGGGAATTAGGGAAGGAGGTGAAGCCCACGCCCATCCCCGATCAATTTAAGGAAGTGGCGGAAAAATATCACCATGAGTTAATTGAAAAGATTGTCGGCGAAGATGACGCTTCGATGACTGAATATCTAGAAGGTAAGATAATTCCCGTTGATCGACTCAAAGGGATTCTTCGCCGGGCCACGATCGCCGGCAGTATCATCCCCGTTTTTTGCGGTTCGGCCCTGAAGAATAAAGGCGTGCAATTGGTCCTTGATGGAGTGGTGGATTATTTACCATCACCGCTCGACATCCCGCCGGTTAAAGGCATAGATCCTAACACCGGGGAAGAGATCACGCGCCTGCCTGACGATAATCAACCTTTCACGGCGCTCGCCTTCAAGCTCCAGACCGATCCCTTCGTCGGTCAGCTCACTTACTTCCGCGTTTACGCCGGGACGCTCGAGGCTGGTTCCTATGTCTACAACGCGACCAAGAATCAGAAGGAGCGGGTCGGGCGGATTCTCCGGATGCATGCCAACCAGCGCGAAGAGGTGAAGAAGGTCTACGCCGGAGAGATCGCGGCGCTCGTCGGCCTCAAGGACACCACTACCTCCGACACGCTCTGTGATGAGAAACACCCAATCGTTCTCGAGCGGATTCACTTTCCCGAGCCGGTCGTGTCGCTCCGGATTGAGCCGAAGACCAAGGCCGACCAAGAGAAGATGGGGATGGCGCTCAAGAAGCTCTCGGATGAAGACCCAACTTTCCGCATCAAGTCCGACCCCGAGACGGCGGAGACAATTATTTCCGGTATGGGTGAACTTCACTTGGAAATTATTGTTGATCGGATGAAGCGCGAATTCGGCGTGGGAGCCAATGTCGGTCAACCTCAAGTGGCTTATCGCGAGACGATTACCAAGGAGGCCGAAGCCGAGCATAAATACATCAAGCAGTCCGGTGGTAAGGGTCAATATGGTCACGTTAAATTGCGCGTCAAGCCGATGGAACCGATTCCTGAAGGCAAGGAGAATAAGAAGTTGGCCAAGAATATCACGCGCGAAATTGACTTCGAATTCATCAACAATATTAAAGGCGGAGTCATCCCGCAAGAATTTATTCCGGCGGTCGAGAAGGGGGTGCGCGAAGGTTTGGATCGCGGGATTCTCGCCGGCTACCAAATCGTCAATCTTTCCTGTGAACTCTTCTACGGTTCCTACCATGATGTGGACTCCTCGGAACTCGCCTTCAAACTCGCCGGTTCCATGGCCCTTCAAG